>JALWYP010000289.1 GCA_026992695.1 Flavobacteriaceae bacterium | reverse complement strand
AAGCTAGGTAGCTTTAATTGGTACGGAACCAACATGTATTTTGGGCAGTCTTTTTTTGATAAGGATAACCATCATTTTTATTTTAGGAAAAGAAAAAAAGGGGTTTTAAAATTTAATGATACTACAAAAACCTATGAGGAATATTACAATTTTCAAGAAGTTATTTATCACGCCATAGAAGATTCTCAAGGTAATTTGTGGTTTGCGGGTCTAGAGAATTTATACAGAATTGATACCAAAGGAAATCTCCAAAATTTCACCAAAGAATTAAAAAAACAGTTTGATTATTCAAAAATTAATCATCTTTTTCAAGATGCTAATAATTTACTTTGGGTAGCAACCGATAACGGATTATTTAAAATTAGAATTAAAAAGCAATTGTTTAGTCAGTTATATAAATCTGATAAAGAAGGTTGGGGAAATACTTTTAGAGGGATTTTTGAAACGAAGGAGGGAAATATCATCGCCATGTGCGAAAACCAATATAAATTAGTGGGTTTTGATTCACTTGGTACTAGTTTCGATATCCCCTTACATCATGCAATTAAAAATACGCCTACTCCCATGGCGGCTTCTCGTTTTTTTGCTTTTAACAAAGACAAAACTGCTGTGTATTCAATAAACGATAATTTAATGAAAATTAGATTAGAAGACGGTTTAATAACCATATTTCCCGAATTTAATTCAAGATTAAACATCACTAGCGGAAATCCAATTATAAGTTTAAAAGATGGGAATTTATTATTTGGAAATTCATTGTCTAAACTCACCACTTTTAATCCAGAAACTCTTGAAAGCCAGTTGGTATTTCCAAACATAGAAACCGATAAAAATATTTCGGAATTGCGTTTTTTTATTCAAAGTAACGACCCTAATATAGTATGGGCGGGCACTCAAAATGATGGACTTTTAAAAATTAATTTAAACGGAACTGTTGAAGCTCAATACACAACTCAAACCACTCCTGCCCTATCAAACAATACGATTTTAGTGCTTTTTGAAGGCGAAAATAAATTATGGATTGGCACCTACGGAGGAGGTTTAGATTGTTTGTTAATTAAAGAAAACAGAACCTCTTCCTTTACAAAAGAACAAGGACTCTCTGATAATAATGTGGTTGGTATTCTCCCCCATCAAGAAGATTTTTTGTGGTTAAGTACGTATAATGGTTTGTCGCTCTACAATACCAAAACAAAAGAATTTAAAAACTTTTTTGTAGAAGATGGTTTAACCCATAATGAGTTTAATTATTCTTCTTTTTTTATAGACAGTAAAGGCAATTATTATTTTGGAGGAATGAATGGAATCACCAAATTTAATCCCAAACCCATTCTTCAAAAAACAAAGCAACCTCCCTTGCGTTTTACTTCACTTACAAGATTTGATAGACGTAATAACCTAATTTATACACAAGATTTAATAAACCAACCCATTTCTGAAATTAAATTAACCCCAAGAGATCAATATTTTACGTTGAATTGGACGATGTCTAATTATTTTCAGAACTCAAAAAATCAATATTACACCAAGTTAGATGGTTTTGAAGACAGATGGTTTTTTCAAGGAAATTCGGCTTCTATACGATAT
>JALWYP010000288.1 GCA_026992695.1 Flavobacteriaceae bacterium | reverse complement strand
AGCTAACTTATCGATGATAAACAACACATAATTATCCTTTACGTGAATACTTCTTGCTATTTCGGGACGATAATACACATCCATCATTACGCCTTCCCAGTTGCCATCAAAAGCTAAGCCTATGTGCTCGCCTTTTGCATTTAAAATAGGACTACCTGAGTTTCCTCCGGTAATGTGGTTGGTAGCAAGAAAATCGGTTATTAAAGTGCCGTTTTTTGAGGCATATCTTCCATAGTCTTTTTTGTTATATGCTTCGATAATATTTTGTGGTAAATCAAACTCGAGATCACCGGGAATGTATTTTTCAATAGCACCGTATAAGTGGGTAAAAGGCTCATAAAAAACAGCATCTCTGGGAGAAAACCCCTTTACACGACCGTATGCAACACGCATGGTGAAATTGGCATCGGGATAAAATTGTTTTTCGGGAAACAGCTCCATTTGGGCTTTCATATAGTTACCCATTAACACATCTATTTCCGAATTAATAGCATTAGCAGGTTTCGATACTTTTTCATCTATCCAATTTTTTTGTGCAATAAATAGTTGATATGCAGGATCACTTTCTAATTGGGTTTTAAATTCCTCAAAAGTGGCTGCTGAAAATAATTTCTCTAAGGCTTCAGTGTTGGTTAGCTTTGTTTTACTGTAAATTTCTTCGGCTAATTGCTCTGGTGTTTTATTTTGTAAAGCATCTTTAAATTCGGGGCTTATATACGCTTTATCTACTTTAGAAGTGTATAAATCTATTAGTGAAGCAAAAACTTCCTTATCAGTTTTGGCATCAAAATCTTTTAAAACATTTTCAATTAAATATCCTTTAAAACGATCTTTCATTTGAGGATAAATAGCTGCACCGTTTTCTTCTACTCGTTTTATCAGCATATTGGTAATTAATGCAACAGTAGGCAAGCTCAAGTTTCGGTTAAATATTTCGGAAGTATAATCTTGTACTACTGCATAGGGTTCTTGTTGTTTGTACAATTCTTTTAATCTTGGTAAAACATTTTTGTAAAGGCTACTCCAACGTCTGCTACTATTTACACGTTTGGTGAATTCTTTTTCAAAAGCTTCCTTAGCTCCTACTGCATTAAATTTTTTAAGTCCTTGGCTTTCTCCTATCCAAAATTTCCAATAATTTGCTAAACTGGCGTGTTTTGAAGCCAATTTAAGTTTTAAGGCTTCATCTTTTGCCATATTTTTATCCATAATGGCTAGGGTACGTTCTCTTACTGCTACGCGAGCCGGATTGCGTAGGTCTTGCTTCATTTTTACGGCATACGAGGTAAGGTATTCGGTGGTACGACCTGGAAAGCCTATTACCATAGTAAAATCTTCTTCTTCTAAGTCTTTTAAATTAATTTTTAACGAGTATTTTGGTTGATACGGCTTATTGTTCGGACTATACATAGCCGGATTATTATCGGCATCTGCATACACTCTAAATACCGAAAAATCGGCTGTATGACGAGGCCACATCCAGTTATCTGTATCGCCACCAAATTTTCCTAGACTCGCTGGAGGAGTGCCCACCAATCGAATATCATAAAAGGTGGTTTTTTTAATCATAAAATACTTATTCCCTTTAAAAAAAGGTTTTATCTCGATGGTATGAAATCTGTCTTGAGGAGTGGCTTTATTTAAAAGGTTGATGTTTTTATCGATAACAGATTGTCGTTCTTCTGTTTTTAGTTCGGGAGTAATGCCTTTTAAAATTTGTTCGGTAACATCTACAATATCATCAATAAACGTAACGGTAAGTCCTTCTGCGGGTAGTTCTTCTTCAAAAGAGCTTGCCCAATACCCGTCTTCTAAATAATTATGTTCCATTGTAGAAAGAGACTGAATCGCATCATAGCCACAATGATGATTGGTAAATACCAAACCTTTATTAGACATAATCTCCGCCGTACAACCGTTTCCTAGTTGTACAATGGCGTCTTTAATTCCGGGTGCTTCGTTATTCCAAATATCTTTTGCAGAAATTTCCATGCCCATATTCTGCATATCTTTTTCAACTTGCTTAATGGTGTTTGGCATCCACATTCCGCCTTCTCCTTCTTGAGAAAAGACTGAAGTTTGTATGCATATAATTGCCAAAATAAGTACTATAAATCGTTTCATTTTTATGATTTTTATAAATTTTCACACAAAGATATTGGTATTATGATAAATAATCGAACAATTAAGTCTTAATATTTTTTTAAATTTAACTATCTTCATCCCAAAATAAATAGTTGTATTAAAATGAAATTATTGAAACGAATAGTAAAAATTGTTGCCGTTCTCATTATTCTCATTGTTTTGGGCGGTTGGTTATATATAAACCATTTGAAACCCAAATATGATGGGGAAATTACTTTAAAAAACATTCAAAAACCGGTAGCTGTTTATTTTGATGAATACGGAATTCCTCACATTTATGCACAAAACGCGTACGATGCACATATTGCATTAGGTTATGTTCATGCGCAAGAACGATTGTGGCAAATGGAATTGATTAAACGCATTGCTCCGGGAAGACTTTCGGAACTTTTTGGTGATAAAATGTTAAAAACCGATTTGTTTTTTGCAACTTTAGGAATTGATGCGGCTTCTAAAGAAAATGTTGCTTCTCTAGACAAAAAATCAGAAGAATATAAAATATTAACCGCTTATCTTAAGGGTGTAAACCAATTTATTGAAGAAGGACCTACACCCATTGAGTTTACACTTTTAGGATTAAAAAAAGAACCCTTACAACTTACCGATGTGTATAATATCATAGGATATATGGCGTTTAGCTTTGCACAAGGTCATAAAACCGATCCATTATTATCCGTTTTACAAGAAAAATTAGGAGATGACTACATAAATGAATTAGGAATAGAAATAAACCCCAACACCCAACTCATTAAAAATTTTAAAGGAAACGCACAAGAAGTATCCCAACTTGTAAGCCAAGTAAATGATATTTTAGACCATGCTCCCTTCCCTGTTCTTACAGGAAGTAACTCGTGGGTTGTAAACGGAAAGAAATCGGTTTCCGGAAAAGTTTTATTTGCAAACGATCCACACATTTCTTTTTCGCAACCATCAATATGGTACGAAGCTCATCTTACGTATCCCAGGCATGAAATGTACGGCTATCATATTGCCGGAATTCCTTTTCCATTATTGGGACATAATCGAGAAATAGCATACGGACTCACTATGTTTGAAAATGATGATATAGATTTTTATGCAGAAGAAAACAAACCCGATGATTCTAATTTTTACAAAACCCCTTCCGGTTATAAAAGATATGAAGAAGACAAAATAACCATTCGGGTTAAAGATGGAAGGGATACAACCCTAACCATTAAAAAATCGCATCACGGTCCTATTATTAATTCGGTAGTTGACGGAGCTTCCCAAAAACAACCCATTGCAATGTCTTGGATTTTTACAAAAGTTAAAAATGATATAATTAAAGCAATGTTTACGCTTTCTCAAGCTACCACCATTGCCGAAGCCAGAAATGGAGCCGCTATGATTCATGCTCCCGGATTAAATGTAATGTATGGCGATGCCGAAGGAAACATTGCTTGGTGGGCTTCAGCTAAATTATATAAACTAAAATCCCAGGCAAACAGAAAGTTTGTGTTAGATGGTGCTTCGGGAGTTAATGATACCTTAGATTTTTTAGATTTTTCTGAAAATCCAATGGCAGAAAACCCTACTTGGAACTATGTTTATTCGGCTAACAACCAACCCGATAGTATTAATGGAATGTTATATCCGGGATATTATGTTCCTCAAGACAGAGCAAAACGCATTGTTACACTTCTGGAAAGAAAAAACAACTGGAACAAACAATCGTTTATGAATATGATAAACGATGGCGTTAGTGCTATAGCACCTGCCAATATAAAGGCTTTTAGCAAAATAATGGACTACGGAAAGTTTACCAAACAACAGCAAAAAGCTATGGATATTCTTCAATTATGGGATGGTAACAATACACTCGAATCCATAGCTCCTACTATTTATAACAAATGGATAAGTTTGTATTTAAAAAACACTTTTGAAGACGAAATGGGAAAAACAGATTTTAACTATTTTCTTAAAACACATTTGTCTAAAAGAATTGTCGCTTCACAAATACAAAAAGATTCTTCTATTTGGTGGGACGATATTAATACGTCTATGATTTTTGAAACCCGAAAAGATATTTTATCAAAATCATTTACTGAAGCAATTTCGCAATTAGAGCAAGAATTAGGAGAAAACATTACAAATTGGACTTGGAACAAAGTACATATTTTAGAGCACAAACACCCTATTGGTACTATTGAATCACTTCGAAAATACTTTAACGTAGGACCTTTTCCCGTAAACGGAAGTCGAGAAGTAATAAATAATATGTTGTTTGAATATGATGTGAGTAGCACCTATACTGTAACAGCCGGACCTTCAACCAGACGCATCATTGATTTTAGTGATATTGAAAATAGTATGAGTATCATTCCTACCGGACAGTCAGGAGTGCCTTTTAGCAAGCATTATAGAGATCAAGCAGAAATGTATTTGGAAGGGAAGTTTAGAAAAATGAAACTCAACAAGCAAGAGATTATAGATTCTTCTACGCTTTTAGAGATTAAACCTCAATAAAAAACCTTGAAAATTTTGGTTTTCAAGGTTTTCCAAAGTTTAGTTTAGAAGTGCTTCAAACTTCAATTTATTATAATCTATAACACTTAAAGCCTTCGAATAATCCAGAAGAAATTTTATGGTTTCTTCTTTTGGGACTAACTTTTTAGTCACGTGTCCCGAACGTGAGGTTTTCGAGTAAAATTTTTGCATAAAAAAGTTATTTTGTTGTTATTTAATTAAAATAACGTTGCAAAAATTTGTTTATTGTATTAGTTTGTCAAAATTATATTGTGCTTCTCAATTACCTTACGCAAATTAATTAATGCATAACGCATTCTGCCTAAGGCTGTATTAATGCTTACTCCTGTTTGCTCACTAATATCTTTAAAACTCATTTCTTTATAAATGCGCATCATCAATACTTCTTTTTGATCTTCCGGAAGTTCTTCAATGAGTTTTTTTACATCACTTTCTACCTGCCCCTTAATCATCTTTTTTTCGGCATTTAAAGAGTTATCAGACAAAACCGAAAAAATATTAAAATCATCTTTATTTTCAAATTTAGGCATCCTATTATTTTTTCGGAAATAATCAATAACCAAATTGTGAGCTATACGCATTACCCAAGGCAAAAATTTTCCTTCTTCATTATAAGCCCCTCTTTTTAAGGTTCTAATAACTTTCATGAAAGTATCTTGAAAAATGTCTTCGGTAACATCTCTATCATACACTTTTGAATAAATAAAACTATAAATACGTTGTTTATGCCTAACAATTAACTTGCTTAAAGCATTTTCGTCTCCAAGAATGTATGCGTTTACTAAAACCGCATCGGTAAGTTCTTTTCCTTTCATAATAAAACTTTTAAATAATAGATAAACTACACTTATTTGGTTGTTAGCTTTGTTTTGTTATTTAAAAAAGGGTGGACATGAAGTTCTATATTTGCCATAACCCTGAAAAAAATATTACAATTATATAAAATAAAGAGGTGTTTTATAACAGAATACAGTACGGAATATCTCAAGTAGAATGGGGGTTACTGCAATGTTTTTTGATGAAGCTGTGGGTAAAAAGAACGAGTATAAAACCTGAAAAGCTTGATTAAAATCTCGTGTTGCAGTGGTTTTGTAGTGTTGAGTTTGCATAAACACAAA
>JALWYP010000287.1 GCA_026992695.1 Flavobacteriaceae bacterium | reverse complement strand
AAGAAAGAAAGTAGTTTTTATAATATTAACTAATCCAGAAAAAACTGTTGTAGTTTTTAATGGATTTAAAATAACATAAGAAGCTGTCAAAAAAGATAGCTTCTTTTTTTTATAACTGACATTTATCAACTTTTATAAAGTAGTATTTTTTAGGTACGTTTAGCATTTTTTTTATAATTATTTATCATAATAAAAACGCTTTTTAAACCCAAAAAACCCTCTGTTTAAAAGGGTTTTGTTTTGTAGCGAGAGCGAGACTTGAACTCGCGACCTCCGGGTTATGAATCCGACGCTCTAACCTGCTGAGCTACCTCGCCATTTTATTTTCAGAGCGCAAAGATACTAACAAATTACTTTGTTACAAGGGAGTCTCTAAATTTTATTGTAAAGTTTTTTTCAACTCCTCAAAACCAACAGTTTGTTGCGCTCCTGTTATCATGTTTTTAACCGTAAAAGTTTTATTTTTAACTTCAGTTTCTCCGGTTAATACAGTAAACTCAATATCACGCTTGTTTGCATAACTCATTTGTTTTCCCATTTTCACAGCATCAGGGTATAACTCACTAACAACACCTGCTTGCCGTAATTTTTTAATGGTTTGTAAAGCGTATAAGGCTTCGGTTGTTCCAAAATTAATAAATAAGGCTTTGGTGTTTTGTACAATAGTTTCAGGAAAAATATTGAGTTGCTCCATTACCAAGTAAATCCTGTCTAATCCAAACGATATACCTACACCACTAATATTTTTTAATCCAAAAATAGCTGTTAAATCATCGTATCTTCCTCCACCTCCTATGCTTCCCATCTCAACCCCATTAGGAGCGGTTACTTCAAAAATAGCACCGGTGTAATAATTAAGTCCGCGAGCTAGGGTAACAGCTACTTCCAAATTAGCCGATTGCAATCCCAGATTTTCTACCGAAGAGATGATAAATTCCAGTTCCTCCACACCTTTTAGTCCTTCTTCTGAATCTTTTAGCAAGTTTTTAAGTAATATGATTTTTTCAGAAGCAGTTCCAGATGCTTCAAATAAAGGTTCAATTTTTTCAATAGCTTCAGACAAAATGCCTCGTTGAAGCATTTCTTTACAAACTCCCTCCTTTCCTATTTTATCCAGTTTATCTAAGGCAATGGTAAAATCTATTAATTTATCTTCAGCACCAATTACTTGTGCTATACCCGACAAAATTTTTCGATTATTAATTTTTATGGTTACACCTTTTAAATTAAGGTTTGTAAAAACATCATCGTATAATTGTACCAATTCTACTTCTTGCCATAACGATTGCGACCCTACAACATCTGCATCGCATTGATAAAATTCTCTAAAACGCCCTTTTTGAGGTCTATCGGCACGCCAAACGGGTTGAATTTGATAACGCTTAAACGGAAAAACCAAATCGTTTTGGTGCTGTACAACATAACGCGCAAACGGTACGGTGAGGTCATAACGCAATGCTTTTTCAGAAATTTTAGGAGTTAATTTTATGCTGTTTTTTTCTGAAAGAATTTCATCATTCACTTTTTTTAAATAATCGCCGCTATTCAAAATTTTAAAAATCAATCGATATCCTTCATCACCGTATTTTCCCATCAATGTTTCACTT
>JALWYP010000286.1 GCA_026992695.1 Flavobacteriaceae bacterium | reverse complement strand
ATTACCGACACCAGTGATACGGGAACCGATACCAATGGCAATACCATTCCCGACCCTGAAACTGTTGAGACGCCTGACGGAGAAGGAAACACGAACAACGATCCAACGGATGATCCAACGGTAACGATTATTCAACAGAATCCTAGCATCGCCTTAATAAAAGTAGGTACATTTAATGATGAAGATCAAGACGGTTGTTCAAATGTTGATGAGACGATCAGTTATAGCTTTACAGTAACCAACACCGGAAATGTAACCTTAACCGATGTAATGATAACCGATCCACTAGTAACAGTAAGTGGAAATGCCATTACCTTGGCACCCGGTGCAAGTGATACAACGACATTCACGGCGAGTTATGCGATAACTCAGTCCGATATAGATGCGGGAATGGTAAGCAATCAAGCCACGGCAGAAGGAACAACTCCTATGCAAACACAGGTAACTGATTTATCAGATAACAATAGCAATGTAGAGGACGATCCAACGGTAACCGAATTATGTCAAAGTGCGAGCATCGCCTTAATAAAAGTAGGTACTGTAAATGATGAGAATAATAGTGGATGTGCTGATGTTAAAGAAACTATTACCTATGCATTTACTGTAATTAATACGGGTAATATTACAATAACAAATATAGATATTGATGATCCTTTAGTAAATGTTGTGGGAGGACCTATAACACTAGCACCTGGAGAAATCGATAATACAACCTTTACAGCGACTTATTTAATTACACAAGCAGACATTAATAATGGTTTTGTTGAAAATCAAGCAACTGTTTCAGGGTTACAACCCAATGGAGATATTGTAAGTGATTTATCAGATGATAATAGTGAGCTTGAAGACGATCCAACAGTTACAAATTTATGTCAATCGGCGAGTATTGCTCTTATTAAAACAGCAACTCCAACCGATGAAAACGGAAATGGATGTATTGATTTAGGCGAAACAATTGTGTACGACTTTGTCATTGTGAATACAGGAAATGTGGCTCTTACAAATGTATTTGTTACAGATCCCTTAGTAGATGTAACTGGCGACCCAATAAATCTTGCAGCAGGAGCTTCAGATACCGAAACGTTCTTTGCAGTTTACACAGTTACGCAAGATGATATAAATAACGGGTTTGTAGAGAACCAAGCCACAGTATTTGGAACTGACCCTAATGGAGATGGTGTGAGTGATTTATCGGATGATAATAGTATTTTAGAAGATGATTCAACCATCATCAACACTTGTCAAAACCCTGATATTTCTATTGAAAAAACAGGAGTGTTTAATGATGAAAATGGAGATGGAATAGCTCAAGAAGGCGAAACTATTTCTTATTTCTTTACTGTAACCAATACCGGAGATGTTACGTTATATAATATTACGTTAGCCGATGAGTTACCTGGTATTGAAATAGAAGGAGGACCAATAGAAATTCTTGAACCAGGAGAAAGTGATAACACAACATTTACTGCAACATATGTAATAACTGCCGAAGATATTGAAAATGGAGAAGTAGTTAATCAAGCTATTATTACAGGAGAAGACAGTGATGGCAACCAAGTAAGTGATGAGTCTGATGACCCGATTAATACAACAAATATTGATATTGATGGTGATGGTGATCCAGACGATCCAACGATAACAACACTTCCGTTAGTACTTGGGGATGCTTTTGAAATTTTTAACGGGATTACTCCCGACGGAGATGGATTAAATGATTTCTTCAATGTATTTGGTATTCAAGAATATCCTAATAATAATATGAAGATATATAACCGTTGGGGAGTACTTGTTTTTGAAACAGATGGTTATGGTGGAACAGATGGAAAAGAAAATGTCTTTAGAGGAGTTTCACAGGGAAGAGTAACGATAAGACAAAACAAAGAGTTACCTACTGGAACCTATTTCTATGTTCTTACATTTTCTGGAGATAATCCAGGTAAGAATATTTATTCAGGATACTTATACTTAAATAGATAACGACAATAAATCACAATATATACCGGTGTGTAAAACAACCGCACCGGTAATTAAAAATTTAATTATGAAAAACAATTATATAAAAATTATACTTTTTGTTTTAGCGGGTATTTTTTCAGTAAATGCACAACAAGATCCTCAATATACCCAATATATGTATAATACTCAGGTGGTAAATCCGGGATATGCCGGTTCTCGAGATGCATTAAGTTTTGGATTATTGTATCGAACTCAATGGGTAGGTCTTGATGGAGCACCAAAAACGCTTACTTTTTCTGCAGATACACCCGTTGGCTCTTTAGACAATATGGGTTTAGGACTTTCTATTGTTAGAGATGAGTTAGGACCAGCAGTTGAGTCTAATGTAGTTGTAGATTATTCGTACACCATTAATACCTCAGAAGAGGCAGAATTATCTTTTGGTTTAAAAGCAGGGATTGATTTATTAGATGTAGATTTTACGAAACTTAAAATATTTGATGCAGGCGACATTTTTGAATACAATATAGATAATAAACTTCAAGCTCAAATAGGTGCAGGAATCTATTTTAATACCGAAAAATATTACCTAGGTCTTTCTGTTCCTAATTTTTTAACTACCAAACATTTTAATGATACTACAATTGAAGAAATTCAAAATAGTGGTGGAACCATTTCAGGAGAGGTTACTGCTTCAGAACGACTTCACTATTTCTTTATTGCTGGTTATGTTTTTGATTTAAATGAAAACTTAAAATTTAAACCGGCAACATTAGTAAAAGCTGTTAGTGGGTCACCTTTACAAGTAGATGTTTCAGCTAACTTTTTAATAAATGAAAAATTTACACTTGGTGCATCTTACAGATGGAGTGCAGCTGTTAGTGCTATGGTTGGATTTCAAGCTAATGATAATATATTTATTGGTTTTGGGTATGATTATCAAACCACAGATTTAGAAATTGTAAGTGATGGATCGTATGAATTAATGTTACTATTTGATGTTTTTAATAAACCGGAAAGAGTATTAACACCAAGATTTTTCTAAAAAACTATAAGAATGAAAAAAATTAAAAACCTCACACTATTATTTGTTGTTATTTTTTCGATAACCGGTGCGTTTTCACAAAAAAAACTTTTAGAAAAGGCAAATAAAGACTTTGATAAATACTCCTATATTGATGCACAAAAAATATATTTACAAGTTGCAAATGATGGATATCAATCTCCAGAATTATATAAGAAACTAGGCGACACGTATTATTTTAATGCAGATTACGAAAATGCCGCTAAATGGTATACAAAATTAGTAAACCAATATCCTGCCGATACTACTTCCGATTATTACTATCGGGCAGCTCAGTCGCTAAAAAGTTTAGGCGATTATGAAGCTTCCGATAAAATGATGGAAGCTTTTAAAGCAATTGGTGGTAACAAATTAATTGTTAAAAATTTTGAAGATAAACAATATCTTAAGGACATTGAGTTAAACTCTAAAGATTACATATTAGAAAGAGTACTTGTAAACACAAAAAACTCAGATTTTGGAACATCCTTCTACGGAAATAATAAAATTGTTTTTGCTTCCAATGCAAAAAAATCAGAAGGGAGTAAAGAAATGTCTTGGAATAATCTTCCGTATTTAGATTTGTTTGAAGCCGATATGGATGAAGAAGGGAACCTTTCTAATGCAACCCCATTAAACGGAGATATTAACACACCTTACAACGAGTCTTCCACAGCATTTACCGCAGATGGAAATACTGTTTATTTTACCAGAAATAATTACATAAACGGTAAAAAAAGAAGAGATAAAAATAAAACTATAAGACTAAAACTATACAAAGCAACCAAAACAGGAGAAACATTTTGGACAAATATAGTAGAACTTCCATTTAATAGTGACGAATATTCTGTTGCACATCCTGCTCTTAGTGTAGATGAAAAACGATTGTACTTTTCAAGTGATATGCCGGGTGGCTTTGGACACTCAGATATATGGTATGTAGATATTTTAGGTGATAACACCTATAGTGATCCCGTGAATTTAGGTCCAACCATTAATACGGAGCTAAGAGAAACATTTCCATATATTAGTAAAGAAAACAATCTCTATTTTGCCACCGATGGTAGAGCCGGACTGGGAGGTCTGGATGTGTTTGTTACAAAATTAAACAACAAAGGCTTACCAACTGCCATAAAGAATATCGGAAAACCAATAAACAGTAATCAAGATGATTTTGGTTTTATCTTTAATGAAGAGAAACGATTGGGATATCTTTCTTCTAACAGAGATGGAAAAGGAGGAAGTGTAAGTGATGATATCTATTTGGTTACAGAAAAATGTCAAGTTATTATAAGCGGATTAGTTATAGACAAAGAAACTAAAGAACTTATTCCTGAAGCCGAAGTTTTTTTACTAGATGAAAATAATACATTAATAAAATCTTTAATTGTAGGAAAAGATGCTGCATTTACTTTTAACGAGATAGACTGTCAGAAACAGTACACAGTAAGAGCAAAAAAGCAAGATTATGCACCAGACGAAAAAGTAGTTGAAACACCTAATTCTTCATCCGAATTAAAACTAAATTTAGAATTAGAATACACAAATCCTTGTCCTCCGGATGATTTAGGATGCCGTTTATGCCTGCAACCTATCTTCTTTGACTTTGACAGATATAACATTAGACCCGATGCCGAAGTAGAGTTAGCAAAAATTTTGGCAGCAATGAAAGAATACCCGCAATTAAAAATACACATCGAATCACATACCGATTCTCGTGCAACTTTTAAATATAACGAAGTACTTTCAGACAAAAGAGCACAAGCAACACTAAATTGGCTGGTAGATCACGGTATAGACAGAAGCAGGCTTTCTGCTAAAGGATACGGTGAGTACCAACTTTTAAACAGATGCATTAAATTTGATGAATGTGGACGAGAAGTAGGAACGTATGATTGTACACAAGAACAATTAGATAATCCCAAATGTTCCGACGGTGTAAAATGTAGCGAAGAAGAACACCAACGTAACAGACGATCTGTATTTATAATTAAAAACTAACTAACCAATTATATATTCGAGAAGAGCATCCAATACATATTATTGGGTGCTTTTTGTATTTTGTTTTGTACTTTTGAACAAATTAAAAATTGGATGGAAGAGGAAAAAGTAATCCTTGTAGATGAAAATGATAACCAAATAGGTTTAATGCCTAAACAAGAAGCGCACCAAAAAGCAATCTTGCATAGAGCCTTTTCGGTGTTTATCTTTAATGATAAAAATGAGTTGTTACTTCAACAACGAGCTTTCAATAAATATCATTCACCTAGATTATGGACAAATACTTGTTGTAGTCACCAAAGAGAAGGAGAAACAACATTGCAAGCAGCCAAGCGAAGATTACAAGAAGAAATGGGTTTTGAAACCGAGCTAAAAGAAAGTATTTGGTTTATATACAAAGCACCGTTCGATAATGGTTTAACCGAGCATGAACTCGATCATATCGTTATTGGAAATTATAATGATGATCCTATTGTTAATCCTAACGAAGTTGCATCTTGGAAATGGATGAAGTTAGAAGCAATTGTTGATGATATTAAAAAGCATCCCGAAAGTTATACTGCTTGGTTTAAAATAATTTTCGATAAATTTTATAAACATCTTTCGCAATGAGTTTAACCGTTTACAGAAAAGCACATTTCAATGCAGCACATCGATTGTACCGAAAAGATTGGAGCGAAGAAAAAAACAAAGATATTTTTGGGTTGTGTAGTAACCCGCATTATCACGGGCATAATTATGAGTTAATTGTTGGGTTAACAGGAGATGTAGATACAGATGGAGAT
>JALWYP010000285.1 GCA_026992695.1 Flavobacteriaceae bacterium | reverse complement strand
AAGCATTACAGATAAAATAATGGGGTAGAAGCGCTTTTCCATGACGACACCTCATGTTGAGTTTCTCAGGCTTACGGAGGGATTTGGAAATGAGTTGCAGGATTTTTTGGGGAGGAATGACGCGGAGTGAGAAAATTTATACTTTAAAACATTGAAGACTTAAAAGGAAAGGTTCAATTTTTTCAAGCAAGTAAAAGGGATAACAAAAGCAAATTCAAAATCAATAAACGGGGCTTATCCTGTTTTCCCATTCATTCCTTCATGAAGGGCTGAAATTCCACATCGGCGTACAGAAAAAGGGGGAATATACAGAGAAACCAGCAGTTAGAATTGAAAAGGGGTTCTCGACCCAAAATTTAAATTAGCAGGCCATTATCAAGAATTCAAACTTACCGCAGCAATCCGGTTCCGGGCCCATCGCTGGCACGTTTAATAATTTCCCAGATAACAATAATTACTATAATGAGAAAACCCAAACTACCCAAAAACTTAAGCATTGCTACTTCCCGATTTAAAGATGAATGTTAATAATAGTGACTGAAAACCAATCATTTCTTAAAAATTATACTGAGTAGAACATTAAAATCAAAGAAAATGCAAGGAATAAATTATCTACCTCGTGCCATATTAAAAATTACATAGAAATGTATTTCCGATAGGGAACTTTTATGACCGATATAATTAGCTTATTCCCATTTTGCCTAAGTAAAATGAATAACATACCGGAACGTATTGAATTCAAAATATAATAATTCGCCACAAAACCTTGTAGGTAAAACCACAAAAACAGCGCAAACAAAAGTCCCCAGATAATAAGGATAAAAAACACATGCGAAAAAAGGTTATATTTTAAAAGATGAATTATAAAAGCCCCGGGGAGGGACTCCCTTTTCCCCTCCTGAGCTCTCTGATCCCGCGGGAAGCGGGAGAAGCACGGCCGGGAGATTTACCGCGTTGCCGGGGCTATCAGAAAACGGAAAAAGGCCTACGATTAATCAGAATATGTTTTATATGATAACAATACGTAGAACGAATTTGAAACAAAATGAAGATAAAAAATGGAATTTTATAAAACGGGGCTGCGCCTGGTAGCCCAACGGGGCTTGTGTGGCGGACTCCCATTTCCTGCCAATTTACTCCCGCAATGTGGGATTTAGAACTTTTTGGGAGCCAGGCACTCCCTCAGCATATCGCCGGGAGATTTTGCCACAGGCCCTTGTAAAAATGCCGGTAAAGCAAATGGCAGGGACGTCACCCCCTGCTGGCTCATCATCCCCATCTATCGGGATGGCCAGGGCAGACGTAATATTTGCCCCATCGCTTTACCGATATTAACAAAATGTAATTAATAAAAAATTTCAATACTCATGTTTGAAGTATTCTCCCCAATTATTGTTTAAAAATACTTGTGAACATAAACGTTTTTATCTGGTAGATATTCTGATTGATGTTGCTTTGGAATTTTTCAAATCCGTATTGCAAGCTTTAATGGGAAAAACAAAAATATCCCTATCCATTTAAAAGAGAACCAGGAATTTGGGCACAGTAAAATACGGCACAAAATTGGTTACTGCCAAACCTGTACTGAAAAACCATAATCATCGTGAAAATC
>JALWYP010000284.1 GCA_026992695.1 Flavobacteriaceae bacterium | reverse complement strand
GTAAAAATAAAAGAAGTGAAAGATATTTCATGCTAATAATTTTTTACTAAATTAATCAAAAAATAATTAGCTTATTTTGTATTTTTAAAGTTTAAAAAAAACAACAGAATGACAACTAAAATACAATTAAACCAATACATAGACCACACGCTTTTAAAACCCACAGCAACACCAAAACAAATTGTTGATTTATGTTTTGAAGCCATTAAAAATAATTTTTACGCTGTTTGCGTAAATGGGTGTTATGTTACATTAGCTCGTTCGATAGTGAAAGATAGTGATGTAAAAGTAGCATCGGTAATGGGATTTCCGTTGGGAGCAAACACTACCGAAACCAAAATTTATGAAGCGGTAAATGCAATAGATTACGGAGCTTCAGAAATTGATATGGTGCTTAACATCGGGTTGTTAAAAGCCGGAGAGTTTACTCGCGTAGAAAATGAAATACTCGAAGTAAAAGAAGCAATAAACAATACCGTTTTAAAAGTTATTTTGGAAACGTGTTTTCTTACTCCTGAAGAAATTGTAAAAGCATCAAAACTAGCAATGAATGCCGGAGCCGATTTTATTAAAACTTCAACAGGATTTGGAACGGGAGGGGCAACAATAGAAGCAGTAAAACTAATGAAAGAAGCCGTAGGTAATAAAGTAAAAATTAAAGCATCCGGAGGGATTCGCGATACGCAAACGGCATTGGAGTTCATACATCTGGGTGTTGATAGAATCGGAACCTCATCCGGGATTGCAATTGTTAACGGAAATTAAACCATTTCGTTTTTATACGAATAATGCGGGTTAAATTGGTTTAAAAGATGTTAAGTGTCTTTAAAAACGTGTAAACAGATAAGTATATTCATTTCTTAATAAAAAAAATAATGCTCTTATTGCGTTCAATTTTGCTACATTTGTGTAACTAACTAAAACAAATGTGGCACACGCAGACCAAAAATACATAGAGGCACTTTTGCAAAATAATCACCTGTTAATCAGCGGGATTTATTCTCGTTTTGCTCCCAAAGTGGTTTCTTTTGTCTGTAAAAACAACGGAAGTGAGCCGGAAGCTAGAGATTTAATTCAAGAGGTATTGGTAATTATTTACGACCAAGCAAAAACCAAAAATCTACAACTTACTTGTCCGTTTGATGCGTACTTTTTTTTAATATGTAAACGAAAATGGTATAGTATTTTACAAAAAAAATCTAAAAACAGGGTAACAGAAGAACCCGTAACGGGATTTATAGCTGAAAGCGTAGAAGAACAAATTGAAGAAACCGCACTTTTTGAAGAAAAAAACAAATTATTTGAAACGGTTTTTGAAAAATTAGGCAATGCATGTAAAGAACTGCTAAAACTTACTTTTTCTATCTCGTCTATGGAAGAAGTTGCAAAAAAATTGGGTGTTAGCTACGGTTACGCCCGAAAGAAAAAATCGCTTTGTATTGCACAGTTAACCAAATGGGTAAGAGAGTCTTCGGCGTATAACCAATTAAAAAACTATTAAATTATCCCCAAAATGGAAGAAAAAAATGCTTTATTGTTTGAGGATTACCTTCAAAAAAAACTTTCTGAAGATGAACGAATTGCTTTTGAAAAAAAATTAAAAGAAGACGCTG
>JALWYP010000283.1 GCA_026992695.1 Flavobacteriaceae bacterium | reverse complement strand
GATCAGTAGCGCAGAGAGCCGCAGAGTTTATCGCAGAGAACCACGGAGTTATTTTTTATATAAGAAGGTATCAAACGAAGAGCGTGTAAACGAAAAATGTGTAAACGAAGGAAGTATAAATTTTGTAGGTTTCATTCTTTACAATCTCTGCGGCTCTCTGCGAATACCTCTGTGTTTCTCTGCGTAACATTTGTCTTTTAGCATATTACAGAGAGGATGCCTTTTAATGGACTAAATCGGGTAAATTTAAACTCCGAAACTTTAGTCATTATTCCTTTAAATGGTTTGCCTACCAGCTTTGAGTGTAGTTAATAGCGTAAGTACCTTGTAAATAAGTTACTTTTAACTTTTCTTTTTTGTCCGAATAAAACGTCAAATAGCGCTCTTTTATTTGTTTTATTTTATTTTTTGGCTTCATTTTATTGAAGTCAATGGTGTGTTTTTTCGTTTTATGAGCAAGATCTGGTGAGGTAGCTAGTGTAATAGTTTGTGCCTGGGGGGTGGCAGAAATACCTTGGTTTTGTTCCTCGGGTATGAAGGTGAGCCGAATTTTTGGTTTTAGTGTTTCTTTTTCTGTATCTTTCTTTTGCGGAAAAGCCTGTGCATTTGCCATGGTCAATAGGTAGACGAAACAAGTGCATGAGATGTTTTTCAATAAAAAAGAAATCATGTGGTTTTTGTTTTTTATTATGTTCATGATTAATTTAGTTTTAATGTTGTAGATAATTTGCTTGATCGGTGATCCTTAGTTGGTTTAACTGTTGGCTATTATGCTTTAAAAGGCTTCATTTTTTTCTGATTTTTGATAAGAGGTAGTTAAAGAACGAGTAATGACTCTTTGAATAAGTGTAGTGCAAATATTCATGTCCTTCAAGTTTGTCGCTTTGATGGTTCTGTAGAGGATAATTACCAGGTATTTTAGATGATATTACCAGCAATTTCGTTCTTATTGGGTTTGTTCGGGTTTGGAGCTATAAATTTAACTAAAAATACTCTTTCTTTTTTTATTTAATGGCGTACAATTGCGCGATTATTTTTCGGTTGCCCAAATTGGGCGTATATTAGGTTGCATGTGGTGATATAACGTCACACTTCCTTATTTAAGAGATATTGAGATTATGGTTACAATCCGTATGGCTAGAGGCGGTTCCAAGAAGCGTCCTTTTTACAAAATTGTTGTTTCAGATGTTCGCAAGCCACGTGATAGTGGTTATATTGAGCGCTTGGGTTTTTTTAATCCTCGTGCAAAAGGTCAAGAAGTTCGTCTTGAGCTTAAGCAAGAGCGTGTTGATTACTGGGTTGGGCAAGGCGCTCAATTATCAACTCGAGTTGCCACTTTGTTAAAAGATTCTGCTAAAGAAGCTGCAACTGCAGCCTAATTTGGCAAAATAGTTACAAATGAGTCAGTCGACTGACTATATTCTGCTGGGGAATGTCTCTGGTGTTCATGGTTTAAAAGGCTGGCTTAAAATTTTTTCTCATACTTCTCCACGTTTAAAAATTACTGGGTATTCCCGGTGGTTCTTAAAAAAGCAAAATGAAGATTGGAAGGCTTATAAAGTCCTTAATGGAAGAGAGCAGGGAAAAAATATAATTGCCCAACTGCAAGGTATTAACG
>JALWYP010000282.1 GCA_026992695.1 Flavobacteriaceae bacterium | reverse complement strand
ATATTTTAATCCTTTTCTTTATACCAGGCATTGCTTTTGCCAATAGTGGTAAAAAAGGAAAATACGAAAAGCAAAAAACAATTAAAAAAGAGTTTGTGGTAAACCCAAATTCTCTATTAAAAGTTAACAATAGCTACGGAAACTTAGACTTGGTTACTTGGAATGAAAATCGTACCGTTATTGAAGTAACAATAATAACGTATGGCAATGATGAAGAAAAAGTAAATGATCGTTTGCAGGAAATTACGATAGATTTTAATGCAACCCCAGATATGGTATCGGCTACTACTATATTTGGAAGCAAGAAAAAATACTGGAAATGGTGGAAATTAACCAGCAGTAATGTAAAATTAGAAGTTAATTATACTATAAAGTTTCCGGTTACAAGTTCTATAGAAATTAAAAACGATTATGGCGCAATAAACCTTAATAAACTAGAAGGACATGCACTAATAAATTGCGATTATGGACAACTTATAATTGGTGATTTATTAGCTGAAGACAACACACTTAATTTTGATTACACCAACAAATCGACGATAGATTTTATGAAAAGTGGTGTGATTACAGCCGATTATTCAGATTTTACAATCGAAGAGACAGATAGGCTTACATTAAAAACCAACTATACTCGTTCCGAAATTCAAAAAGTAAACACCTTAACTTATTCTTGCGATTACGGAAAAATGATTATAGGTACCGCTTCTGTTGTTTCAGGTCAAGGAGATTATATTCCTACGCACATAAAGTTACTTTTGGGAAGTTTGGCAATTAATTCCGATTATGGTTCAATAAAAATTGACGAAATAGCAAAAACCTTTACCGGAGTTACTATAAAAGCAGATTATACAAATGTAAAATTAGGATTTAATCCGGATGTTTCTTTTTCGTTTGTGATTAACCTCGTTTATGCCGATTTAAAAGGAAAAGAAAATGTTACGGTTACAAAGTCAGCTATTCATAATAGAAATAGAAAATTCTTAGGCTATTATAATGAACAAAATTCAAATGCTAGTATTATTATCGATTCTGAATACGGTACAGTCTCTCTTATTAAAAATTAACTAATTAAAACTTTATAAAATGAAATCAATTTATACATTAACAACAATCGTATTTTTATTTTTTGCAGCACAAGTTTCTTGCTTGGCACAAAAAAAAGTTAAAGGAAATGGAAACATTATAACAAAAACTGTTCTTACCAAAAACTACCAATCGATTCAAGTAGTAGGATTTATGGATGTTTATCTAGAACCCGGTAAAGAAGGTGTCATTACCGTTTCTACCGATGAAAATTTGCAACCCTATATAAAAGTGGAAGTAAATTCGGGCACGCTCACTATTGCCATAAAAAAAGGCGTAAACTTACGTACTAAAAAAGGTGTAATTGTTAAAGTTCCTGTTGAAGAAATTAGCGAAATATCATTGGTTGGTTCAGGTGATATTATTTCAGACAATAAGATTTCTACACAGCAAATGGAGATTTTATTAACAGGTTCGGGTGATATTACACTAGCAGTTCAAGCCCAACAAACCGATGTTAAGATTGTAGGTAGTGGTGATGTGAAGCTTTCAGGAACTACCGGAAATTTAGAAGTAAAGCTTAGTGGTAGTGGTGATTTTAATGGGTATTCGTTACTATCTCAAGATACCGAAGCATATGTTTCGGGATCGGGAGATGTTAAAGTTTCTGCTCTTAAAAGTCTAAAAGCTAGAGTAAACGGTTCGGGAGATATAGCCTATAAAGGAAATCCGGAAATTCTTAGCACTAAAATCATAGGCTCTGGAGATATTACCGGGCACTAAGTGTTGCACGTTATATTTATCTAAAACAAAAAATCCGCTATAATGAAACAGCGGATTTTTTGTTTTAAATTATGTTTTGTTTATTGAATTTCAACCAAGAAAACACCGTTGGTTATTTGGTGTACATCAGGATCGTTTCCGGTAACATCTATTGCTTCAAACTCAAAAGAACCTTCAATTACTCCTGTTTCGGTATCGTAAGCTGTAATTGTTAAGGTACCCGTGTTAGATTTAAAGGTAGCCGAATTATTAATATCGGGTGTGTAAATTCCTATTTTTTCATCTCCGGTAACAAGTAAGGCTTCCATTGCATAAGTCCCTACTGTGATTTCTTTAGGAAATAAAATTCCTAATTCTTGATTGGTCGTTGTGTTTTTGGCAGTAATGTTTACTCTATTTACACCATTAAACGTATCTTGTGTTACAACAACTTCATCCGGGCTAAACGTAATGGTATTTACATCGGCAGAGAACGTACTATTAACTTCTACTGCTAAATCGAGGTTGTATAATTCAAAATTGCCTTCTGTAATTTCAACAATAGTAGGGTCTATGTTTAACGGGTCGCTTCCGGTAAATTCAAAAGTTCCTTTTATAATTCCCTCTGTTGTATCGTATTGGGTAATTATAAGTGTACCCGGATTAGAGGTTAAATTTTCTCCACCGGAGTTTGCATTGTAGAGTCCTATGATTTTAGTTCCATCAGAAATTGTTTCCATAGGAAAAGTACCTACACCTAAATCTTGCGGGAAATCCAGCCTAATAGATTGACCGTTTGTATTGTGAGCAATAACATTAATCATATCATTTTCGCCAACAGTAGTTTGTGTTGTTTCAATGGTTTCAGCAATAAAATCCACACCATCTACTTTAGCAAATAAAACATCGTTTGTTGCGTTGTTGTTTCCACCACCGTTATTATTTGTATCGTCTATGGTAAAAGCAATTTTATTAAATTCACCTAGGGTAACATTCCTAGTTTCTATAACGGGGTTTCCGTTTGCATCAGTAACCGGATTTCCATTGGCATCTAATAAAATACGCGAAGAAATAAAACTGAAAGATCCTGATACTTTATTTAAGGCAGTATCCCATTCGGTAATTTGTAATTGTCCGGAGCCTCCCAATATAAAGGCAGAAACATAAGGATTGTTATTATTAACACCATCTAGGTAACTACCACTATTTACCAATGAAGGATTTCCCAGGGTTAAGTTAAAAGTATCTGGTAATGGGTTTTCTACTTTTAATATAATAGCTTCACCGGTGTCTGCTTTTACAGCAGTAACCGTAAGCACATTATCTTGTGTTGTGAGAACGGCAGTAACAGAATTAGTTTTAAAACTGTTGCCCTCTACATTGGCTTTAAATTGTCCTTCTTCAACAGTAACTTCCTCTTCTTGAGGGAATTCTCCCTCTAAAGGTTCGTCTGTACAAGAAGAGAATTGTATTAGTAATGTTAAAAAAAGTATCCAGTTAAAAAAATAGGTCTTTTTCATAAGTAGTTTATTCTTTTTTTTGTAATAACAGCAAACTTAAATAAAATATTGTGAATTTTTACGATTTTCTAGGAATTCTGAATAATAAAAATGCACCAATAACAAAAAATACAAGTAAAAACAGAACAGAATTACGCATACTTCCGGTGATATGATCTATTACACCGTAAATAAGCATTCCAATAACAATTCCTATTTTTTCTGAAACATCATAAAAACTAAAGTAAGAAGCAGTATCTTCGGTTTCGGGTAAAAATTTAGAGTATGTAGAACGCGAAAGAGCTTGAATTCCGCCCATAACCATTCCTACAAACCCGGCAGTTATATAAAAATGAATGGGTAGTGTAATAAAAAAAGCAGCTACACATATAATAGCCCAAATAAAATTAATAACAATAAGTGTGTAGATGTTTCCATATTTTTCGGAAGCTTTAGAGGTAAGTTGTGCACCTAAAATTGCTACCAATTGAATGATTAAAATACTTACAATAAGTCCTATGGTTTTGTTGTCATCATTACCCCAGTTTATTTCTTGTTCGCCAAAATAGGTAGCTACCAGCATAACTGTTTGTACCGCCATACTATAAACAAAAAATGCAACTAAATATCGCTTTAATATAATGTTATCCGAAAGCGAACGATATACCTTTCGCAGTTCTCTAAAGCCGTCAAATACTATTTGGGTGGTTACTTTACCATCGTTTTTGTTTCCTTTGGGTAAATAATAAAAGGTATATTGGCTAAAAAGCATCCACCAAACACCCACTGAAATAAATGAATATTGCATGGCTTTCATTTTTGCGGCACCACCTTCTCCTAAACCAAAGGATTCGGGAAATAGAATCATTGCAAGGTTAAAAAGCAACAAAAGCACACTTCCTATATAGCCCAACGAAAATCCTTTTGCACTTAAGGCATCTTGTTGTTCGGGGTAAGCAACATCAGGTAAATAAGAATTATAAAACACCCAACTGCTCCAAAATCCTAAAAGTGCAAGAAAATAAAAGCCTAAACTTATGTAAATATGTTCTAAACTAAAAAATGATAAACCAATACACGAAAGTGCGCCCAGGTAAACAAAAAATTTCATAAATGATTTTTTGTTTCCTACATAATCGGCAATCCCAGAAAGGATAGGAATAAGTAGTGAGACAATTAAAAAAGCAAATGCCATAACGTAACTTATTAGTGGCGTGCTTCTAATCGTTGTACCAAAAATTTCGACACTATTAATGCCAGTAGATTCAAATAATGCTTTGTAATAAATAGGAAATACAGCCGATGCTATAACTAAGCTATAAACAGAGTTTGCCCAATCGTAAAATGCCCAGGCATTTAATAATTTTTTACTTCCCTTAGGTAAGTTTGCCATAAATAAAATAAAAAAGCCACTTGTTAAAGTGGCTCCTAAAGTATTACTTATTTTAAAAACTCAAAAATTTAATTTCGATTAAACTGGGTAACACCAAATTTTCTGGCCTCGGCTTTTGCCTCCGGAATCCATTTTTTAATGTTATTAATTCGTGTTTCATCAGAGGGGTGCGTACTTAAAAACTCAGGTGGTTTTTGCCCGCCTTGTTGGCTCATTCTTATCCAAAGGTTTCCGGCTTCAACAGGATCGTATCCTGCAATTGCCATTAATGTTAAACCTATTCGGTCTGCTTCGCTTTCGTGTTTTCTGCTAAAAGGTAACATTACCCCAACAGTAGAACCAATGCCATAAGCATCATTAAACACTTTTTGTTTTTTAGGATCTTTTGAAAAAGCTACATTTCCGGCAACAGCACCTAACATTTGCAGTTGAGCAGCACTCATTCGTTGCTGACCGTGGTTTGCTAATGCGTGTGCTACTTCGTGTCCCATTACTGCAGCTAAAGCGGCATCGGTTTGAGTAACCGGTAGCAATCCTGAGTAAACAACAATTTTACCACCTGGCATGCACCAAGCGTTTACGGCGGAATCGTCTACTAAGTTGTATTCCCATTTGTAATCTTTTAAATAACCGGGATATCCTACTGCGTTTAAATAACGCTCTGCGGCAACAGCAATTTTTTGCCCAATATTTTTCACCTTATTAGCTTCAGATGTGTTTTTAATGACTTTATGTTCTGACAAAAATTGATTATATTGTTGAAAAGCCATTGGAAAAATTTGAGAATTAGGCACCAATGCTAATGTTTTTTGCCCTGTAAATGGATTCTGACTACAGGCTACAATTAAAAGCGAAACAGTAAGAAGTGAGATAATGTTTTTTAGTTTCATTGTGTTAATGGTTAAAAATTATGTATAAATGTAATAATATATTTTTATATTTCAGCTTGAAAAAGTACAAATAATGTGCCACTAAGCATTTGTTGTTATATAATTGAATTATAAACAAAAATACTCAGATATTGAAGATAACATTAATAACTTCTTTTTTATCATCTGAATTTTCAGATTTAGGGAAATTCATTGCAATAGAATTAATACTCAAAAGACGAGTTCCAGCATCTAAAGATCCAGAATTTTCCACAAACAATAAAA
>JALWYP010000281.1 GCA_026992695.1 Flavobacteriaceae bacterium | reverse complement strand
CTTCTTTAGCTAAAGGGCACCTCTAATAACTTATAACTAATATCAAATCCAAAAAAATAGACTCTTCAACATAATTTCAATTAAAATATGACGCTTTTATGACGCTATCTCTGTATAATATGATAAAGGAGAATAATGAAATTTAAACTTTTATGGATTTTTCTTACTTTATTCTTATCACTGTTAACAGCAAATGATACATTAACTCTTAGCTCTGGAGTACCGGAAAAAGGTTACAATAACCTTGCAAAAAGTATCCAAAATATACTAAAAAACAGTAATTTTAACACTACAATTATTACCAAGAATAGCTCTGGCTCAATAGAAAACTTAAAACGTATAGCTAATGGAAAAGCTGATTTAGCTATTGTACAAAGCGACACTGCTTTTTATGCAGAAAATGGTAATTATGTCTTTAAAGAAAACCCAATTGATAACCTAACCAGTATAATAACTTTCTATCAAGAACCTCTATTTATAATCACAAACCAATCAGGAATAAACAATATAAATCAACTTGCCAATTTTCGTATTAATATTGGCTTACGAAATAGTGGAGTAGAGAGTACGAGTCAAGTATTATTTAAGTCTATAGGTTTGTGGGATAAACTTAGCAAATACCACTATAAGCCCGATAAATCAATTCAAGCACTTTTGAAAAATAGAGTTCAAGCAATACTATTAAACTATATAGATGCTCCACTCAAACAAAAAATCAAAGAAAAAAAATTATTTATAGTACCTATATCAAAAAAATTTGTAGATAAACTCAAAAAAACTTTTTCTTATTTTAGCTTATACAAGTATAATTTAAACGATGAAAGCACCTCTACTATTGCAGTAACATCCCTTCTTGTAGCAAATAAAGATATTGATGAAAATACAATATACCAATTAACCAAACTTATTGACTCTAACTATAAAGATTTAAGATTTCCAAAAGGATTCAAAAAGAATAAAGAGCATTTTTTGCAAAATCCAATAGAAAATTGGCATCAAGGAACGCTCAAGTATCTAAATGAGAAAAATATTAAACATAGCGAAAAACGCCATTTTGACCTTTACATACTATATCTATTTTTAGCAATTGTAATATTAATTGTACTTACACTGCTTATAACTATGTACATTTTGCACCATACAGACCTATTTCATCGCTATAGAGGAAGCCATACTGCAATTGAATTACTACAAAAAATATATTTCAAACTCTCTAAATATAAGTATATTTCTCTATCTATTTTTATAATTTTACTAAATATTGTATCGGCTGTATTAATTAAATATTTTGAACATAACTGGGCTCTTGAAAATGGTACATTTAACTCTTTTGATAATTTGTCACTAATTAAAACTTTATGGTGGTTTTTTATATTTGGAAGTAGTGGATATGATAGTAATATATTTCCAAGTAGCAATGGAGGAGAGTTTATAGCTTCGCTAGCTCCAATGCTAGAATTTAGTAGCATACTAGCACTTCTTAGTCTGCTTACTTACGACAAAATACTAAAACATTTAACGGAGGCAAACGGTATGGGAGTAAAACGAATTAAAGACCACATTATTTTATGTGGGTGGAACGACAATGCACATTTTATTATTAACAATCTTCTACATAAAAAT
>JALWYP010000280.1 GCA_026992695.1 Flavobacteriaceae bacterium | reverse complement strand
ATAACAATACTGTAATTAGGGATAAAAGTTTCTTTTTCATAGTAACGAAATTTAAATTTAACGCAAATATGAAACGTTGATAGAGGGGGTAACCAAATTAATTTCACTTTTTTTTGTTAAGATCATTAATTCGGTTTTCAATAGTTTGAATCTCTTTTAGCTTTTGCGTTAATTGTGATAATTCTAAATTTGGAAAATCATTTTTAAGAAATTCGATTTTTTCTTGATTCCCACAATTTCCAGGACACGAATCTACGGCATTTACAATCCCAATAGCAAGTGCTTTGCGGTATACTTCGTCCAATAACAAATAATGCGCTTTTTGCATGGCTTTATCAATAGATTTAAACTGAATATTAATTTGTTCAGGATCCTTTCCCTCATCCAACATTTTTATTACACCATTTATTTGACCGCTTATGGTTTTTAGTCTTGTTTTAATATCTAATACAAGGTCTGAAGGAAGTTTTTGGATTTCTTTTTTCATCTGTTTAAAATATTTAATAAAGCGGAAGATGGAACGCCCTTTTTAATCATCTCCGCTGGGTTTGTAAAATTATTAATGGGCATTTCATATGTTTTCTAAAAAGCTGCGGTTTTTATTGTGTTAACAAAAAAACAGAGATACATAATTTTACTTTTGCAGTAAAGATAAAGAAATAGTATTTTAGCCTGTTCAAGCATTTGTATAATTTTTTTAGATAACAGCTATATGAGTAACGAAAAAGACGCAAAATTAAAAGCACTTAAACTTACCTTAGACAAATTAGATAAAACCTACGGAAAAGGAACCGTAATGAAAATGGGAGATGCCCCCATTCAAGAAGTAGATGTAATTCCGTCAGGGTCATTAGGATTAGATTTAGCCTTAGGCGTTGGAGGATATCCAAGAGGAAGGGTTGTTGAAATTTACGGTCCCGAATCTTCGGGGAAAACAACACTTACACTACACGCCATTGCCGAAGCACAAAAAAATGGTGGAATTGCCGCATTTATAGATGCCGAACATGCGTTTGACAGATATTATGCAGAAAATTTGGGGATAGATATTGAAAACCTTATTATCTCTCAACCCGATAATGGTGAGCAAGCCCTTGAAATTGCCGATAATTTAATACGTAGCGGTGCTATAGATATAATTGTTATTGACTCTGTAGCAGCACTCACACCAAAGAGTGAAATTGAAGGCGAGATGGGCGATTCTAAAATGGGGTTACATGCACGCCTAATGTCGCAAGCACTTAGAAAACTTACCGGATCGATTAGTAAAACCAATTGCACTGTAATTTTTATCAATCAATTGCGTGAAAAAATTGGGGTGATGTTCGGGAATCCTGAAACTACAACCGGCGGAAATGCCTTAAAGTTTTATGCTTCGGTACGATTAGATATAAGACGTTCTACCCAAATTAAAAACTCCAACAGCGAAGTAATGGGTAATAAAACACGTGTAAAAGTTGTAAAAAACAAAGTAGCACCTCCTTTTAAAATGGCTGAATTTGATATTATGTACGGCGAAGGAATTTCTAAAGTAGGAGAAATATTAGACATTGGTGTAGCCTATGAAATTATTAAAAAAAGCGGTTCATGGTTTAGCTATCAAGACACAAAACTAGGGCAAGGAAGAGATGCTGTAAAAGCTTTGTTGTTAGACAACCCGGAGCTTATGGAAGAGTTAGAACAAAAAATAAAACACGCAATAGAAGCAGATAAATAAGAAACACTCGGCTCCCCCACGCAACCATTTGTTTTTTTGGCATCTATTCACCGTAGAGCCCAAATTATTATGATAGTTGCAGACAAGTTAAGGCTGTTTCAATCAATTACTAATAAACGGTACTACATTTGACATTAGAGGAGCTCATACAAAAATGTAAGGAACAAGATATACAAGCGCAAGAGTCTTTGTATAACAAATATTCGGGTATTTTATTTGCTGTTTGCCTTCGATATTCGCCAAATTATGAAGAGGCACAGGATAATTTACAAGATGCATTTCTTACCATTTTTAAGAATATTGAGCAGTTTAAAGGAAAAGGTTCTTTTGAAGGTTGGATAAAACGAATTACGGTGAATACCGTTTTACAGAAATATCGTAAGCAACGGGTATATAATTTGACTAATGAAGCACAGGTTCCTGAAGAAATTGACGACGAACCTATTGAAGATGAAAAAATTCCGCTGGATTATTTACTACAAATAATTCAAGAATTGCCCGACAGGTACCGATTGGTGTTTACGATGTATGTTCTGGATGGATATTCGCATCAAGAAATAGCAACAATGATGAATATAACAACCGGAACAACCAAATCTAATCTTGCCAGAGCAAGAGCTATTTTAAAAACAAAAGTAAAAGCCTATAAAAAAGGCTTAAACAGATAAACAAAACAACAAACCCTCCTCCTTTTGGAGGATACATAATGAAAGGAAAAAAGAACATAGACACGTTTTTTAAAAAACGGTTTAATGACTTTGAACAATCCCCACCTCCCGAAGTTTGGAGCCAAATTAAATTGCAACTTCAAAACGAGAAAAGGGATAAAAAAGTGATTCCGTTTTGGTTTAAAATTGCGGGTGTTGCTGCACTAATTGCTTTATTGGTCACAATAGGAAGTGCTGTTTTTAATTCTAGCAACCCTCAAACTCCACAAATTACTCAAGAAGATGTTTTAAACCCTAACACAGACAATTCTAATGGTGAAACTAATGCTGTTATTACTAACACCAAATCTAAAGACCAAAAGAAAACAAACGCTTCAAAAAACAATTCACTTGTTGTTGAGGAGAATTCCGCTATAAAAATTTCAGAAAAAAACAACCTTCCTGTTTCTAAAAACAAAACCTACAAAACTCCTTCTAATACTGGTATATCAACTATCTATATCAAAAATAAAGAGAATAAACTTTTAAAAGAGGATGATTTACTATCTGAAACAAAACGACAAAACAATATTAAAGAAAATAATCCTGCCAATACAACTATTGCAATAGCAAACAAAGAAGAAAAATTAACAAACAAAACTATAAGTAAAGACGTAACTAGTGGCTCTAAAAAAGATGAAAATGGAGTTGCAAATACAGGCGAAAACACAAAACCATCTATTTTTGATGCAATTGAGGATAAGAATAATGAAGAAGAACAAAACAAAAAAAACACACAGCCTAAATCTTGGGAAGTAACTCCTAACTTTGCTCCTGTTTACTACAGTAGTTTATCAAATGGTTCGTCTCTAGATGCTTCATTTAAAGACAACCCTCAAAAAGGAGATATTACCTTTAGTTATGGAGTACAAGTAAGTTATGCAGTTTCAGATAAAATAAAGATACGTTCCGGTATTAATACAGTAGATCTTCGCTATGCAACAAGTGGATTAGATATAGGCTCGGGTCCTGTTTCCTCTGCACTTAAAAGTATTGACTATGGAGGTAAACAAACAGTTGTAACCGTGGCTGATAAAGGTACGTTTAGCAATCCTGCCAATGGAAATACTTCTGCTTACCAAGACATTAACCTAAAGTCTACCTCAGGAAATGCCGAGTTAATACAAGATATTAATTACCTCGAAGTCCCATTAGAGATTCAATATACGCTATTAAACAAAAAGTTAGGCATTAATCTTATAGGTGGGTTTAGCACCCTATTCCTCTCAAATAACAATGTTTACGTAAGAGACGGAAACTACAAAGAAACACTTGGTAAAGCAAATAACCTTTCTACAACTAGTTTTACTACAAATGTAGGTTTAGGTATAAATTACAAGTTTACCAAAAAGATTCTATTTAGTATTGAACCTCTATTTAAATACCAATTAAATACGTACACCGAATCTTCTGTAGATTTTAAGCCTTATTATATTGGTCTTTATTCCGGATTTCGATTTAAGTTTTAGGTTAGTTTAAGTTGGTAGGTGTTGAGGAAGCTCAATTCCTAAGAAAAACCGCTCAAAAGAGCGGTTTTTTTATTAAAATTCGCCCTTCACTAAAAAAAAGCCCTCTTTTACTAAATATTTTATTGGCAACAATTTAACAACACTACTTTAGTACTATTAATTAACCTTTTAAATTTTAGTATTATGAAAAAACTAATGTTATTTATCGCAGTTGCCTTCTTTACGTTTTCGTATCAAATAGAAGCACAAAATTGTAACCAAGGTGTTCGCTTAGCTCGTAAAACTTGGCAAAAATGGACACAAAACAAACCCCCAAGCTTCTTAGTCCCGGGTATTTACTACGCTTTCAAACATGATTTAAGCTTATTAAAAAACCAATGGGATTGGATTGCTCAAAATGGAGGTTTAAAAGTAGGTCCCCGAATGCTATCATTAGATGAAGGCATTCAAACTGGAAGTATTACCGGACAAACAAAAAGAACCTTTGTAACGGCTCCCTCATTTTATAATCAGGTAAAAATTACCGTAAATAAATATCAAGGGAAAGCAGAAACAGGTGTAATAATATGTGTTCAGGGAAAAGATGGTATTACCACTCAAAAAGCCCAATATACCTTCCCAAAGGGGAAAAATGGAAAAATCAAAAACTTTACCTTAAACAATGTTAGAGGAAAAGTAATTATTGTGGCTATGAAAAATAAATCGGTAGGAAATAAGTTTAAATACCGGATTGAAGGAAAATCAACCATACCGCCCAATTCGGGAAGAAAAGGAAAGGGATCTAGAAGAAATTCAAATTAAGTTTTATTTCGAAAATTGTTAGACAAAACACTTATATTAAGTATTTTTTGTAAATTTGTCTTTCATAAGTAGGTTGATCTTACTTTCCGAAATTCTTTTCGGAAGCGGATTAATCAAATTTGGGGCGAAAACTCATCACTTAGTGGTGAGTTTTCTTATTTTTATACTAGGCAGATAAATTTGTATATTAGCACACCTAAAGTACAACCTCTTTCAGTTGAAAAAACTAACCTATATCTTCTTTTTGTTTTATTTAGTATCGTTTAGTCAAACGGGCTTATTAACTACTAAAGTAACAGACTCTATTCTACAATCTCTTGATACTATTGCCTCTAATTATGAGAAAGTAAAAAGGCTTTCGGGTTATGCTGGAAAATACAATTATCAAACAAATACAAAACCATTTATAGACAAGATTATAGCTATTGGCAACTCATCAAAAGACAAAAAAATAAAAGCCATCACGTTTTATACTAACGCTAATTATTTATTGTTTAATTCAAAACCCGACTCAGCTTATATTCAAATCAAAAAAGCAAACGAGCTTATTAATGAAAAAGAAAATCCAATATTAAAATCTTCTATTTTAACTACGCTTAGCGGTTACTTTAAAAACAAAGGCAATGTAACTAAAGCCATATCTTCTTTATTAGAAGCAAAAAATATTTTAGACAATATTAACCCCAAACAAGTTTCTGAAGAAGAAGTATTCAAACTAAAAGGCAAAAAATTAGTTTTACACAATTCGCTGGCTAATTTTTATAACCAAATGGAAGAATACAAAACAGCTATTTACTACTACGATTTAGCCTTGCAAAGCTCTAATGAACTAAACACAAAAGTATTAGGAGCTATAATTCTTTCAAACAAGGGTGATCTTTTATTAAAAACAGGTGAATACCAAGAAGCGCTTGAAGTATTAAAAAATTCGAAAGAAATAAAACTAAAAGTTAACGCTCCCACACGCTCTATAGCCATCACCGAGTTAACTATTGGTAGTGCAAATTTAAAAAGCGGTATGTTAAATAATGCTTTAATTAGTTTCAACAAAGCATTATCACTATTTGAAAAAATAAATAATACTTCCGGTATTGCCAATACCCTCTTTGAAAGAGGAAAACTCTATAACCAACTTGGAAAACACCCGTTAGC
>JALWYP010000279.1 GCA_026992695.1 Flavobacteriaceae bacterium | reverse complement strand
ATAATCTTCAAAAATAGAATAGTTCAATTTTTTTTCTAAAGCATATTTTACATTGGTATAATCTGCTCCGCAAGAAAGTAAAAACAATTTTTTATTATGTTTTTTAAGAAAAGAAATAATCTCTTTTTCGGCTTTTGGTGCAATGCCGAACGGGCTTTCGTTTATAAGTTGCACCACGTCAAAATCGGTAAATTTTTCTTTTTGGTTAAAAAATTGTTTTCGAACTGAAACTGAAGAAATATTAATTCCGGAAAGTTTGTAAATTCCAACCAACACTTTTCTGAAAAAACCGGTTACATATTTTTTTTTTAATAAAACATCTGCCGGAAAATTTTTAAAATCATCACCGGTTGAAACCAAAGTTACTTGATGCCCCAATGCTTTTAAACCTTCTTGTAACGAATTGTGTAGCCGGCTGTATTCTCCTACTAAAAGTATCTTCATAAATTGCCTATCTTTGACCTTGTAAACCTACTAAAAAATACCCGTTTTTTATGCAAATACCAACTGCAAAAAAGAAATTAACTGTTTGTTTGGTTACTATTTCGTTAAAAAAAGGCGGTGCAGAACGCTCTTGTGCTATTCTTTCTCAGCTATTGCATAATTTGGGTTATCAAGTGTATATTGTTACATTAAACTCGGGAGTAGATTATTCTTTTTCCGGTACGTTATTTAATTTAGGTGAGCATAAACCCAAGGTTGATACGTTGTTGAGCAAGGTAAAAAGGTTTAGCCGTTTGAGAAGTTTTTTGGTGGAAAAAAATGTGGATATCATTATCGACCATCGTTCAAAAAACAACTATTACCGTGAGTTGTTTTATGCAAAATACTTGTATAAAGGATTAAATAAAATATATGTAATTCATAGTTCTAATTTAACTCAATACGTAACTAATAAACCCAAAAGATTTAGTGCTTATTGTTTGATGAAGACTCGGTTGGTAACAGTTTCAAAGCAGATTGAAAATGATCTTGTTAAAGAATATGGAATAACTCAAGTTACCACCATTCATAATTGTTTTTTACCCGAATGGAAGGCTGAAAACGAACTGATACCCAAAGAATTACTAGATAAAACCTATCTGTTATCTTACGGAAGAATTGATGATGATATAAAGGATTTTACATTTCTTATAAATTCGTTTAAAAAATCAATGCTTTGGCAGAAAAACATTTTTTTGGTAATTATGGGAGAAGGAAAAGATAAGAAGATGCTTCAACAATATGCCAAAAAACAATCTTTAGAGAATACCATTATTTTCTTGCCCTTTATAAAAAAACCGTTTTCTATTATACAAAGCGCTAAAATAGTAACGCTTACCAGCCGGTATGAGGGATTTCCAATGGTGTTGGTAGAGTCTCTGTCGGTTGGAACTCCGGTTGTTTCGCTTGATATTGTTTCCGGTCCAGCTGAAATAATAAAACACAAAGAGAACGGCTTGTTAATTAAAGAAAGAAATGTATCTTTATTTGCCGAAGCATTGCAAACTATGTTTAAAAATGATGCGTTGTATAATTATATAAAAACCAATACCGAAAAGTCTGTTAGTGAATTTTCGGCGACATCCATTTCAGAAAAATGGAATAATTTATTGCAAAAATGAATGAAATTAACATTATAGAAA
>JALWYP010000278.1 GCA_026992695.1 Flavobacteriaceae bacterium | reverse complement strand
TTGTTTATGACACTAAAAACCTAACTGTTAACGCCAGCCATGGTTTAAAAATTGGCAAAAAAGGAGCCAACTTAAACACGTCTTTTAACTATATTTTTTATAAAAACACACAAAATCAAAATGTAGTCACCCAATACTTGGCTGCTAATCAAGCACCATTAAGCAACAACGAATTTTTAACCAATGCACAACAAAATACCAATATTTACATTGCACAAACCGATTTTACCGCTCCATTTTATAAAGGAACTATTGAGTCGGGATTAAAATATTCTTCTGTTAATACAACCAGTGGGATTGATTTTTTTAATATTTTAAACAATACAAGTCAAGCAAACCCTCAATTATCTGATTTGTTTGACTATACCGAATCCATTTTTGCCGGATATGTAAATTTTTCGAGAGATTGGGACAAGTGGGCTTTAACCTTTGGTGTAAGAGCAGAAAACACAGATGTTACCGGAGATTCAAAATCCCTTGGTGTGGTAAATACACAAAATTATTTAAAATGGTTTCCTTCTGCGAGTTTAACCCGCGTTTTAAAAAACGGAAACCCACTAGAGTTAAGTTACAAACGGAGTCTTACCAGACCCAGGTATCAAAGCTTAAACCCGTTTAAGTATTTTGTTAACGAAACTTTTATATCGGAAGGAAATCCAAATTTAGTTCCATCAATTCGCGACAAAGTAACACTTAGTTATACCCATAAAAACAAGTGGATATTTGAGTTTTATTACGACAACGTGAGCAATCCTTTAACTTTATCGTCTTTTATAGATAATGAAAATCAAACTTCTCAGCAATTAGATATTAATAGTATCTATAACTACCAGTATAGTTTTGATGTTACCTATTTGGGTTTTATAACGTCTTGGTGGTATTCGCAAGTGGCAACCTCTACCTATTATATGGAGAATAAGTTTTTTGCAATTAAGAGTACACCCGAAACATACACCAATAACACCTTAGGTTTTTTCTCTAATGTGTTTAACCGATTTTATTTAACAAAAGACCGCAAGTTTTCAATTGACGTTACTTATTATTATCTTTCAAATATGTTAGCAGGAACATTAGAATATAAAAACCAAAACCGGTTAAATATTTCCTTTTATAAATCTCTTTGGAACAAGAGAGCAAGTTTAATAGTTGGAGTAGATGATGTTTTTAATACAATGAATATTCCTGTTACTGTAAACTATTACAATCAAGATTTTTGGTATTTCCCCAAAGAGGAAAACAGGTTGTTTAGGGTAACATTTAAATATAATTTTGGAAATGCCCGTCTACGCGATAATAATCGAAACAGTACAACAGACGAGGGTGATAGGCTTAAATAATTCTCATTTCAATTAAAAGACTATTTTTGCACTATAATGGCAAAAATAGGCAACATAGAGTTAGGAGATTTTCCGTTATTATTAGCTCCTATGGAAGATGTAAGCGATCCTCCTTTTAGGGCACTTTGTAAAGAGCAAGGAGCCGATGTAGTTTATACCGAATTTATTTCAAGTGAAGGACTTATACGCGATGCTGCAAAAAGCACAATGAAGCTTGATATTTATGAATACGAACGCCCTGTGGGAATTCAAATTTTTGGAGCAAACCTAACTTCTATGCTCAAAACCGT
>JALWYP010000277.1 GCA_026992695.1 Flavobacteriaceae bacterium | reverse complement strand
GTCCTGGGGTGTCAATAAGATTTAACACATAATTTTCACCCTTATATTCATATTCCATTTGTATGGCGTGACTTTTAATGGTAATACCGCGTTCGCGTTCCAAGTCCATATTATCAAGTAGTTGATCTTGTTGGTCACGTTCTGCAATGGTATTGGTAAAACCTAAAAGCCTATCTGCCAGGGTACTTTTTCCGTGGTCTATGTGTGCAATGATGCAAAAATTTCTAATATTCTTCATATAAAAATCCGTTGAATAACAAGGAGGTGCAAATATACATTAAAACTTAAGTTTAAAAGAGGTATTAACAAGTAAGTAGATTTCATTTAAAAAGAGAATTAAAACAGGTTGTTTTTTTATTTAAATATTGAAATAATTGAACACACGATGCCTATTTCAAAAAGAAAAAGCCTTATTAAAAAGCACTTTATCCAAAAAAAAAGCACTTTATCTTGTAATATGTTAAAAATTTTAACATATTTGGATTCTCGGTATGTTTGTTAAGCGAAAAATAATTTTTTCGAATTCCCCCTTAAAGACAGCTGGCGATTTATGTATTACTAATAGTAAACTAACTATGATTAAAAAGTTTTTGTTGTTGTTATTTTTTGCCATTTATTCAACTGGTTTTTCACAAAAAACAACCATATCGGGGATTGTAAAAGATGTAAATAGTGCACCCATTGAATTTGTTAATGTTTTATTGTTTGAAACAGAAGGGAAAACACCTATAAAAGGGGTTGTTACCGAAGAAAACGGCTCGTTTTTACTTGAAGTACCTGAGGAAAAATCGTACAAATTGCAATTTAGTTTTATTGGTTTTAAATCTGTAACCAAACAAATAAGTCCTCCCTATTCATTCTTAAATATACAATTTGAAGAAGATGCGGAAGCTCTTGAAGAAACAGTAGTAACAGCAAAAAAACCGGTAATTAAAAAGGAGGCTGGCAAATTAGTGTTTAATGTAGAAAACTCTTCATTTGCAACAGGAAGCACGATGAGTTTGCTCTCTAAAACACCGGGAGTGATAATTATAGGCAAAGCTATTTCAATAAAAAACACACCGGCAACAGTTTATATAAACGGAAAGCGAGTTTATTTATCACCACAAGAAGTTTCTTCCTTATTGGAGTCTTTAGATGCTTCTGTTGTAAAACAAGTTGAGGTTATTACCAATCCTTCTGCTAAATATGACGCAGAATCGGGAGCAATTTTAAATATTGTTACCTCAAGAGCAGTTTCTATTGGTTATAAAGGTTCGCTTTCTCATACTTACGAACAAGGAATCTTTCCAAAGCACCTTACCACAACATCTCATTTTTATAAAAATAGTTGGGTGAATTTATTTGGAAGCTATTCATATAGTAATCGCAAAGAAAATAAACAAGATGAGTCTTACATAACATTCTTTAACCCCGATAATACAAAAAACTCTTTTTGGGAAAATAATTTTAGAAAAATCACCCGTTTACAAACTCATCAAACAAATATAGTAGCCGATTTCACCATTAATGATAAAAACTCTTTAAACCTATCTGTTTCGGGTTTTCTCACGCCGGACAAATCGTTTGAAAATGTAATGTCAGGAACAATTCTAAATAACCAGCAACAAACAGACTCTACTTATAAC
>JALWYP010000276.1 GCA_026992695.1 Flavobacteriaceae bacterium | reverse complement strand
TTAAAATTGTAAATGTTATAAACAATGAAGCCTTTTGGGGAAGTAAAAAATATGCGCTTACACTAGGTATTAAAAAAGCTACCTATAAACGGATGCTTTTTACCGATGCAGATTGCAAACCGGCTTCAAAGAATTGGATTTCGTTAATGACATCGCAATTTAATGAAGAAAAACAGCTCATTTTAGGATATGGAGCCTATTTAAAAACAAAAGGTTTTTTAAATAAACTCATTCGGTTTGAAACCTTTATAACAGCATTGCAATATTTTTCGTATGCAAAAGCAGGTTTACCGTATATGGGAGTGGGTAGAAACTTAGCTTATACAGCGTCGTTATACTATGCCAATAACGGTTTTACCAGCCATATAAAAATACCATCCGGCGATGATGATTTATTTGTAAATCAAGTAGCAACATCAAAAAATATCGCCATTTGTTTTAATAAAAACGCATTTACATATTCGCAACCAAAAACCACTTTTAAGGATTGGATAAAACAAAAACAAAGGCACATAAGCACTGCCAAATACTACAAACCCATTTATAAATTTTTATTGGGTTTCTATTTTATTTCTAATGTAGTTTTTTGGATTTTGGCTATTGCTTCTTTACTAACTTTAGATTGGAAAATCCCAACTGCTTTAATAGTATTTAGAATTTTATTTCAATTTATTGTTACTGCTAAAGCAACTACTAAATTAAACGAAAAAGACCTACTTTGGTTCCTCCCTTTTTATGAAGTTTTTTTACTTTTCATACAATTTGGTATCTTCGTTACCGGTATTGGAAAAAAACAAACTACTTGGAAGTAACAAAACAAACCATTAGTAAGCATATTCAAGAAGCAAAAAACGGAAAACAAGCCGCATTTAATTTCTTGCTAAACTTTTACTGGAATGATGTTTACGGCTTTCAGTTAAAACGAGTTAAAGACGAATACGAAGCCGAAGACACCACTATTGAAACATTTGCCAAAGCCTTTGGGAAAATAAAAACCTACAATCCTAACTATACTTTTAAAACGTGGTTAATCACTATTTCAAAAAACATTCAGGTTGATAAAACCCGAAAAAAAAATGCTTCTATTTATTCGCAAACCACAGATGCTTCAGATGAGCAAGTAAAAAAAATTGCAGACGGCAACCCTTCGGTAGAAGACAAACTTATTACAGAGCAAAATTTAGCTCAACTACTACAATTTATTAAACAACTTAAACCCCATTACCAAGAAGTAATTAATTTACGGTATTTCCAGGAAATGAGTTATTTAGAAATTTCAGAAACATTAAAAGAGCCTCTAAATAATGTAAAAGTAAGATTGTTACGGGCAAAAAAACTGTTGTCTGAGATTATTACCAAAAACAGCTAGTTGGTTGCTATTTAAGCAGCACTTTAGAATAAAAACGAGTTTTCTTCTCATTTACATAACACCAACTATATTTAACGTGAATTAATAAACATATTTGTACCTTTGTATTTTAAAGATGAAAATGGAAATAAAAGCACCCTATAAAACTCCCGAAAGAACTCCAAAACCCAAATGGTTGCGGGTAAAATTACCCACCGGAAAAAAATACACAGACCTTCGCGGCTTGGTCGATAAGTATAATTTAAATACCATTTGTACATCCGGCA
>JALWYP010000275.1 GCA_026992695.1 Flavobacteriaceae bacterium | reverse complement strand
AACTCGGTAACCGATAATCCTAATATTTTTTGGGAAGAAGATAGCATTGTTTCGGGAGGTAATTTTCACGGACAACCGTTAGCATTAGCGTTAGATTTTCTTGGTATTGCTATTGCCGAACTGGGAAGTATTTCAGAAAGAAGAACCTACCAACTTATATCGGGAAGCAGGGGTTTGCCTAACTTTTTAGTAAAAAACCCGGGTTTAAACAGTGGGTTTATGATACCCCAATATACAGCGGCAAGTATTGTAAGTCAAAATAAGCAATTGGCTACACCGGCTTCGGTAGATTCTATAGTTTCTTCAAACGGGCAAGAAGACCACGTGAGTATGGGAGCTAATGCGGCAACCAAATGTTTAAAAATTATAGAAAACGTAGAGCGTATCTTAGCTATTGAATTGTTAAACGCTTCGCAAGCAATAGAATTTAGGAGACCAAAAAAGTCTTCAGATTTTATAGAAAATTTCCTACAAGCCTTTAGAAGCGAGGTAAGTTTTGTAGAAAATGACAGGTTGTTGGCTGTAGATATTGAAAAAGCTATTTTATTTATTCAAAACATGAATTTGGAAGCAAGCCTATTATTTGAATAATTTTTGTATTTTGAAAGGGTTAAATTTTGTTATATGAATTTGCTAAGAGTTAAAAAATCGATTTTTGTATTGCTGTTTTGTAGTTTGTTTTTTTCGTCTTGCAAGACGCTAAATAAAGGAGTTACCCTTAACGAACTCGTTAAAAAAGCGTCTCCCGAAGCGCAAACCTTATTGGATAAACCCGAATTTACTACGTGTAAAAGCGGAAAAAATAAAAATTTTAATGATATTTTACTCAAATGTAATTTATGGGGAAAACGAAAAGTAAAAAAGAGCGAACCTAAATTATGTACTTTTAAAAAGGATGATTTTTGGGGATGGAAGTGGGATGTGCCTAAAAATGCAAGTGGTGTAATAGGATATCCGGCACTACAATTAGGATATTCACCTTTTGGGAAAATTACCAAAAAAAAGAATAATCTTCCGGTTAAGGTTTCACAAATAAATACCTTAGAAGTAACCTATGATTTTGAAACTGTTGTAAAACATAAAAAATTTAATTTGGCTTTTGATATTTGGTTAACCAATAAAGAGTTTTCTGAAAAAGAAAACATCACAACCGAAATAATGATTTGGGAAGATTATAACAGCTTTACTTCTTACGGAAAAAAACAAGAAACGATTCTTACACCTTTTGGTGTGTATACTGTTTATGAAGGCTATTTAAAAAACGATAATTTTCAGCAAGACTGGAGATATGTTGCTTTTGTAAGAGAAAAAGATAAAAAAAGAAACTCCGGTACTGTGGATGTAAAATTCTTTTTAGATTATTTAGTTCGTGTAAAACTTATTTCTGAAGAGTATTATCTTACAACCTTAGAATTGGGTAATGAGATTGGAAATTCTAGTGGATTTACATTGGTTAAAAATTTTGAATGGAATCTGCAACTAGATTAATCTAAATATCTTTTTTTGATTATTAATGAGTTAATCCAGTCTATGGCTTCGTTCATTGTGTCAAAATATTGGTAAGGTTTTTTTAAAAATATCCGCTCTACCTCGGCTGTTTGTTTGGCAATTTTTCTAGGAGCAACAACAGCAAAACCAATTAAATTTTTAATTTTTGATGTTTCAAAATATATTCTTGGGTCAACTGCGTACGAATTTTTTCGGTAGGTGATATAACCAAAATACCTATCTTCGTAATAATCATTTGCTATTTCTTCTAGAACTTTATTATCTTCAGGTTTTACTGTAATACCCTCTTTCATCACAACAACAACATAGTTGTCATGGACTTCTATAGTACAGAAATCGTATGTTAATAAAACCAGCATTTTGGGTTAGTTAGAATTACCAAGTTACAAAAAATATTGTTAATCAATAGGATAGAAGTCGATTAATTTAAAAAAATACCATTTATTTATCCCTTCGGGGGTGAAATTTATTAATAATTTCTGTTAAGTGTTTTTTATCTATGTGCGTATAAATTTCGGTGGTGGTGATGCTTTCGTGACCAAGCATTTGTTGTATGGCTCGTAAATTTGCTCCGTTTTCTAGTAAATGGGTGGCGAAGGAGTGTCTAAATGTATGCGGACTAATATTTTTTTTAATCCCTGCTGTAACGGCAAGTTGTTTAATAATAGTAAAAATCATAGCGCGAGTGAGTTTATTACCTCTTCGGTTAAGGAATAGCGTATCTTTAGCTTCAGGCTTGGGTTTTTGGTGTACGCGCACAAAATTTTTATATTGGTTTATGTATTTTATGGTAATTGTTCCAATTGGGACAAAGCGCTGTTTGTTTCCTTTTCCGGTTACCTTAATAAATCCTTCTTCAAAATAAAGGTCGGATATTTTTAGATCTATCAGTTCAGAAACTCGTAAACCACATCCGTAAAGTGTTTCAATAATAGCGCGATTTCGTTCACCTTGCGGATGACTTAAATCTATGTTTGAAATAAGTGTATTAATGTCTTCAAGGCTTAATGTATCGGGAAGTTTTCTTCCTATTTTCGGACTTTCTATAAGTTCCATCGGGTTTGTTTTCCGGTATTCTTCAAATAGTAAAAACGAAAAAAAACCGCGTAACCCCGAAATTATTCTACTTTGCGAACGCGGATTCATGGTTTTTGAAATGTTGTATATAAATTGTTTAATGGTTTCTTCGGTGATGGTTAAGGGGTTTTCTATAACATCATTTTCTGTCAACCATTTTTGTAACTTCGAAATATCCAAAACATAATTGCTTATACTATTTTGCGAAAGACCACGTTCTATTCTTAAATAATTTTGGTACTGCGTTATTGCCTGTTGCCATTTCATACAACAATATTATGAAAAAGTTTTTGTTTGTTTTAGTTTTGAGCATAGTTTCATTCACCGTATTTTCTCAGGAGTTTGACCTTGGCGTAAAGGGCGGGGTTAATTTTTCAACCCTGAGTGATGCTTCCGGGTTTTCAAACCGAACCGGTTTTGTTCTGGGAGGTTTTATTGGTGGAAAGTTTAATGAGGATTGGGGCGGACAAGTTGATATTTTGTATTCGCAACAAGGAGCCGAGTTTGACTTAGGGAAGTTTAATACAGATTACATTACCATTCCGGCAGTTTTAAAGTATTATATAGCAAAAAAAATAAATCTTCAACTCGGAACACAATTAGGCATCTTAATTAAAAATGATACCCAACAAACGGTAAATAGTTTAACTACAAAAATAGATACAAATAATTTTGACCTCTCCGGAGTGGCAGGTTTAGGGATAGACCTACCGCTTAATTTACGATTAGAGGGCAGGTATTCCTTCGGGTTTTTAGATGTACCTCGTTTGTCTAACGGAAAAAACGCTGTGGTTACGCTGTCTGTGGGGCTTTCGTTTTTGTAAAAAATCGTTTTTTTTATACGGCATATGCCTTATAGTTAGTTATTCGATTTTTTTTTATATTTGCTGTATTAATAACTAACAAAACAATTTATTATGAGAAAATTACTTTTTATTATTGCAATTGCGTTTATTTCTTCATTGTCTATGAATGCTCAAGGCTTTAGAGCCGGAGTTAATTTAGGTTTACCTATAGGAGATATAGGTGATTTTTCATCTTTCAATGTGGGAGTGGATCTTCAGTATCTTTGGGAAGTTAACGACGGAGTTGAAGTTGGGGTTACAACTGGATATTCTCATTTCTTTGGTAAAGAAATAGATATTCTTGGTACTACCGTAAAAGTAGATGACGTGCAATTTATTCCTATTGCTGCAACCGGAAGCATTAATCTTTCAGATGAATTTTCTTTAGGAGCTGATATAGGTTATGCTCTTGGGGTAAATACAGGAAACGATGGTGGTTTTTACTATCGCCCTAAAGTAGCTTACGGCATTAGTGAAGCAATAGATATAGTTGCTTCTTATAGCGGTGTGAGTGTTACAGGTGGTACTATAAACGCAATTACGCTTGGAGTTAACTTCGGATTTTAGTTAAGTAAATAAGTAAAATTAAAAACGTCTCTTTATGAGGCGTTTTTTTTATGGCGTTATTTTAGTATTTTTACCAAATGAAACTACTTATCATAAACGGTCCTAATCTTAATCTTTTGGGCAAGCGAGAACCCGAGATTTACGGAACTACTGCATTTGAAGCTTTTTTAAAAAATCTTAAACAAAAATATCCTAAAATTATATTTTCTTATTTTCAATCTAATATTGAAGGCGAGCTAATTAACAAGTTACAACAAGCAGACGGTATTGTAGATGGTATTATCTTAAACGCCGGTGCTTATACGCATACTTCGATAGGTATTGGCGATACGGTTAAAGCCATAAAAACTCCCGTGGTAGAGGTGCATATTTCCAACACATTTTCAAGAGAAGATTTTAGGCATAAATCCTTTATTTCGCCACACGCAAAAGGAGTGCTAATTGGTTTTGGCTTACAAAGTTATGATTTGGCAGTTGCGAGTTTTAAAAATACGTAATTCGTTTTATTGTTTATACCATTTTATTGAATTGTTTTTAGTAATGTAAAACACCAGTTAAACAGAATTATAGCGGACGTTTGTATTTTTCTTTCATCATTTCAAAATAGATAAACCCAAACCTACCATACCAATCTTGAAGTCCAAATTTGTTTTCGCACTTGCCTATTTTTTTTAAGTTTTTTTCTAATGCTCGCATCAGCTCAATATATTTGTTATCGTATGTGTTTTTAAGTTTGTTAAACTCATTTTGAATGCCTTGGCGTTCTGTTTGCCAAGCTAACCCTAAGACGCCATGTATGCCAGAAACATTATCGCCAAAGGCGATAGCACTTTCGGTAAAAGTTTTTGTGTTTGAGAAGATACAGCTTAGTCTTCCTAAGCTTTTTCTAATGGTGTTTAAATTATTTATTGCATTTTGATAACACGATTGGCAATCTGGTTTTTCTGAACAAGCAGAAGGCATCATTGCACTTGCATCTGTGGTAAAATCGGGTACACACTCATTTCTATCGAGTGTTTGGCTGGCATTGTATAAATCTGTTGCGTCTTTTGCAGCGCTAAAAATTGTACCCAAGTGTCCCAAAGATCTTTGCGTTGTACCTAAAACAGATCCTAAATTTCCCATTTCGCCAGCTTGATTTATAGCATCTTGAATTGCTTTTACTTGGTTACCACCAAATTGAATAACAGACTCTACCCCATTGGCAGTAGAAAATTGAGCAATAAGCAAATTGCTATAAAAAAGTACAAATACAGAAAGAGATAGGTTTGTTATTGTTTTCATTTTTTTTGTTTTTTCAGTTTAATAAATACAAAGATTAAAAGCAATATTAACAATGCTATTACCATATATAAAATAGTTGTAGAAGAAAACTTTTTTGAAAGTTCTTCTGTGCTGTCTTTGCTATCTTTTTTTGCGTCTTTTTTGTAAAAAGTATTGGGTAGTTCAAAATCTGCTTCTTTGCCGGACCAAGCCAGTAGAGTGTATTTAATGGGTGTTTTTTCAGGAACGACCATTATTCCAAAATCCATTTCGGTTTTAAATTGTGTTTCCCAATGACCTTCGTTGTTGGTTTTTCCTTTTCTGTTGGGATTTAGCCAATTCATTTTATAAATACCTATGTTTATTTTTTCATCCGGAATTTCGCTATCTATACTTACATAAACCGGCGAATAAATACTTATGTTTTTGGCAAAGAAATATAAAGTATCTTTTATTTGATTTACTTCGGTAATATTTATCATACCTTTTCCTGTTTCTAAATTTTTAGGTTGAAAAGGGTAAAATTTTAATTGAATGGGTTTAATGTTTTCTTTGAGCGTAAAAGGTTGTGCAGTTACATTGCTCATAAAACTATAAATCATCAATACAATTGAGCAGAATAATAG
>JALWYP010000274.1 GCA_026992695.1 Flavobacteriaceae bacterium | reverse complement strand
GGATTTACTGTTTAAGTGGCATTAAAGAATACTAAAACGGAAGATCGTCCGGTTCTTCTGTATTAATATCGGTTGCTGGTTCAAAGGCATCTTCGGGTGGCATAGGTGGTAAATTCTGTGACATTTCGGGTTGTAAACTCTCGATACGCCATCCTTGAATGGAGTTAAAATATTTTACTTCACCTTGCGGATTGGTCCATTCTCTTCCTCTTATGTTTATGCTTATTTTTACGTCTTGTCCCATAGCAAAATTATTTAATAAGTCGCATTTGTCCTGAATAAATTCAACCAAAATACTTTGGGGGTATTGCTCTTGGGTTGTAATAACCACTTCTCTTTTTCTAAAACCGTTGTTTCCAAAAGTTTTGGTTTCTCCTATGAGTTTAATTTTTCCTTGTAATTCCATTTTGTAAGTTGTTTATTTATTATTTAGTAAGTACATCCATTGCCATTAATAATTTTAAGGCATCTTTTACAAACCCTTTTTGTATCATTTTTTGAGCTTGTTGGTGTGTTTTTTCGTAAGTTGCTTCTTTAAAATGCGGGCATCCACTTTCACCTTTTTCAATAAAAGTGTTTATTTCTTCTTTTGTAGGAAGTTGTTCTAATCCGCCTAAAATCCCTAAATCGTTTCCGGTTAAAACCGTACTGTTTCTTACGCTTTTGGGAAGCATATCTACTCCTATTCCTAATTTTGAAAGGGGTTTGGGTATTTGAAACATTCCTTCTTTAGACCGGTTGTACCAAGCACCTCCCATTCGGGCTACGGCATCTAATTTTTTAGCATCAATTTTTCCTTCTTTATCTAAAATAGCTTCGTTTATATGTAGCTGTACGACTTCGCAAATCACTAAATTTCCGGCACCTCCTTCATTTCCTAAAGCAATAATTTTATTTACTTTACATTCAAATTGAACCGGAGATTCAGCAACTCGGGGAGGTGCTACTTTTACCGAAGGTAAAGGGGTAAACCCTGCTTTTTTAAATTCGTCTATGCCTTGTGGAAACTCGGCTGAAGAAAGTGACATTTGTTGTACCATATCGTGGTTTACAATGTTTATGACCACTTCTTTGGTTTGTAAAACATTTTCTAAAGTATGTTTGGTTGTATTGTCACGTACCCTTCTGGCAGGCGAAAATATTAGAATGGGCGGATTGGCACTAAAAACATTAAAAAAACTAAAAGGCGAAAGGTTACTATTTCCTTCTTTGTCCATGGTACTGGCTAATGCAATAGGTCTTGGAGCAATGGCTCCCAGCAAATACCCGTGTAACTTTCCAATGCTTATTTCTTTTGGATTGATTGCTATCATAGTTTGCAAATATATTGAAACACTTAGAGTTGAAAAAAAATGTTAACATAATAATATTAACAGAATTCGTTTATATTTATAGTCTTGAAAATTAATTTTTATGTTTAAAAATTTAAAAACCTATCGATGGTTTTTTATCGTTGTTTCGTTTATAATTATAGGGTTAATAGGTTTTAACACCGTTGTTTTTTTTAACAGACTAAAGGAAGATGAACGTACTAAGATGGAAATTTGGGCTACTGCTCAAGAAGATATTAGCAAAATAGATGTAAATAACGATAATAATAATGATTTACTTTCTAACGAAACGGTTTTAAAAGTGCTAC
>JALWYP010000273.1 GCA_026992695.1 Flavobacteriaceae bacterium | reverse complement strand
ATTAATAATTTTACCGTTTCAAAAGCATTTTTATACAACTGATTAATGGGGTGATTGTATTCAAACAATTTAATTTTTGTATTGTTTTTTTCTGAAAACTGTTTAATGTCGGCAATGTTTTGCTTGATAATATTAGAGGGAAATTGCATTACAGTTACTAACTGATTTAAAAAACCTCGTTCAGATTGATCTAATTTTTTATCTTCCCAAACCGCTAAAGTGCATAAATCAAGAATGTATTTTTTTTCAAAATAATTAAAGTTAGAATAACTTTGAGACATCTGTTTAAGACTAGTGTGGTGGGTTTCTAATACAAACTCTTTAGACGATTGGTATAAATCAATAAGTTGTACATCATCACCGGTTTTATTCTGTTTAGCTTGCAATGCTAAAAAGCAACAATCTATTAAGGTAGATTCATAATTTTGAGAATAGTTTCTAAGTTGGTCTATATTTGCTTCTTCTTGTAGAAATTTCTGAAAACTCAACACGTCTATATATAATAACGCATAGGTTAATAAGGATGCCGTGTTTTTTTCAAAAACAGAATTTATTTCTTGTAATCTTGAAAAAAATAACTGTTCAAGAGTATCTGTTGGTGATTTTGAAAAAGAAAGCTTCTTTAAAAAAGAAGTTTTTCCTTTTTCAAAAAGTTTGTAAAACGCAATAATACTATCTATTGCATCGTTATTATTAGCGTTTGGATTGTTTATAAAAAAACTAAAAAGGAGTGCGTGAAAAAGATTGATTTTAGTATATTCATCCGTTGTAAGTTGAAGCCTGTTTGTGGGTAGTTTTAAAACCGAATCTACCGAAAAACCATAGATAAAACCTGTGCTTTTCAATGCTTCATAAAAAAACTTAGAACCTTTATTTTTTAAAAGAATTTTTTCTTTAGGAAATAACGTTAAAAATTTGGGAATCCAACCGGATAAAGATGGGTTCATAAGTCGTAATGATTAATTAAAAAAGTGTTTACTTTGTAAAAATAATTATAATAAAATGAATAAATCAAAATTAGTAAAAATCATTGGAGGAATGTCGGTAATTATTGCCGGTTTTTTGTTTACTTCCGGCGATTATTCAGATGCACCTAATATTTCGGGAACTACTTCAGATTTAGCAGATTTTTATGCTTTTGAAGCCGAAAACCCGGATAATACGGTTTTTGCTGTTACGCTTCAAAGTGGTTTGGTAGAAGGTAACGTTACACAAATCGCCCAATTTGATGAAGATGTGTTAATTGAAATAAAAATTGATAATACCGGCGATTTGGTTGAAGATTTGGTGATACAAGCCATTAAAAGAGCAGACACAATGTACTTTTTTGGACCATCGGCTCCATTATATACCGGAATTTCTTCCGAAATAAATACCGAAAACCGAAATCAAGTTCAGATTTCTACCATCGAAGATAGTTACATAACAACCACAACTAACGGTATAAAACTTTTTGCAGGTCCCAGACGAGATGCTTTCTTTTTTGATTACGAACGATTTAAGCAAATTAGTGAAGGAACAACCGTTCCGGACGGGTTTTATCCTCAAGGCGAAGCAACCGATTTTTTTGTAGATAAAAATACCTTAGCTATTGTAGTAGAAGTACCTAATAGTTTATTAGGCACAGCTCCTGCGCATATAGGGAGTGATTTTGGGTTGGCTGGGCTTCCACCGGCTTATAACGTATGGGTTACAGCAAAACGTAAAGAACAATAATTAGAAAAAAAATGAAAAATTTTAAAACAATAGCATTTTTAACTTTCATGTCATTGCTTTTTGTTCAATGTACAGACGAAAATGCAAACGGAAATGTAATCGATCAAGTAACTTGTTCAGACGGAATTCAAAATGGCGATGAAACCGGAATTGATTGTGGCGGAAGTGCTTGCCAACCATGTATTGATGGCGGAATTAGTTTTGAAGGCACCTATCTGCAAGAAGATATATTGGGCAGACCTGCTGTGAACTTATTTTTAGGCGGAGATGCTATTGATAGAAATAATTATAATGTAACCATTCCTTCCGATAGAAATGAGTACCAAACTATTTTTAAAAACGCACTCGAAGGATATTATGATAGGTATGCTGAAGCTTTAGGGTTTACACCGGAAGAATTTAACTACGAACCTAATATTTTAGGGCAAAATGCCGATGTTTTTTCATCTTTTCTAGCATCCTCAGATGTTTTACAAGTTGCTCCCGATGGCGAAACTACTTTTTATAACCCTAACTCAAACACAATGTTCACAGGGAGAAACCCCCAAGACGACGCAATAGATTTTATACTGAAGCTGTGTTTTGGAGGAGCCAACGGCAATCGCCTAGATGGTACGGGAGACACTCCTATTTTGGTTACCGATAACATCGATGCAGGTGATAGAATTGTAGTGTCTTCGTTTCCATATTTTGAATCACCATTAACACCTTAAATCAATCAACTTAAATTAATCAATCAACAGCTATGAAAAGAAAAAAAATCACTTGGGTGACAGGGCTAATTATTTGCTTATTTGTCACTACTTTGTTTGCTCAAGACAATACCCGAAATGTAAAGGAATATCTTCGAACAACACTTGAAAATGGGACTTTGACATCGCAAGATATTCAATTTGTTATTACAGATCAATACACTAGTGATGTGAGTGGTCTCACGCACATTTATTTTAGGCAAGTATTTAACGGAATTGAAATAGTTGGAACCGAATCGGATATTCATTTTTCTTCAGAAGGGAAAATTAGAAATACTCATAATAGATTTATATCTCAGGTTGCTTCACGAGTTTCGAGTAATTCAACACCCTCACTCTCTGCAATTGTTGCAGTTCAAAGGGCAGCAAATCAATTGGGATATAACATAACAAAAAACCTTTCGGTTTTAAATAAAGAAACTTCTCCTAATCAAAAAACTTTAGTAACTAACGGTGGAATTTCGTTAAGTCCCATTCCTGTAAAATTAGTTTTTCAGAAAATGGAAGATAATACATTACAATTGGCTTGGGAGTTATCTATTCAAGAAAAAAATCAAGAAAACTGGTGGAATGTAAGAGTAAATGCAGCAACAGGAACAATTATCACTAAAAATGATTATATGGTAAGCTGTGGTTTTGAGCATTCGCATAATCTAACAGATTTGAATTATAATAAAAACCTCTTTGATGTACCTAATTATCTTGACAATTCCGGTAATACCGAATTTACTGCTTGTAATGAGTGTTATGAAGTAATAGCTATGCCTTTAGAAAGCCCTTTATTTGGGTCAAGAACTATTGAGTTATTACCGGCTTATGTAGTGGCATCACCTTTTGGATGGCATGATACAGATGGAGTTGCCGGAGCTGAATTTACCACCACTAGAGGAAACAATGTAAATGCATACGAAGATGGAGATAATCCTGGTTATCAGCCAAATGGTGGAGCAACATTAGATTTTTCAGGATTTCCTTTTAGTCAATTCTATTCAAATACAAATCAATATGAAGATGCTGCAATTACTAATCTTTTTTATTGGAATAATATTATCCACGATATTTTACATACTTATGGTTTTGACGAGGTTGGAGGTAATTTTCAAGTAAACAATTATGGTAATGGAGGGTTAGGAAACGACTCTGTTAATGCCGAAGCGCAAGATGGGTCAGGTAGTTGTAATGCTAATTTTGGAACACCACCAGATGGAGGAAATCCTACAATGCAAATGTTCATTTGTTCAGATAGAGATGGCGATTTTGATAATCTGGTAATTGTACACGAATACGGTCATGGTATTTCTAATAGATTAACCGGAGGACCAAACAATACCAGTTGTTTATTTAATGAAGAACAAATGGGAGAGGGTTGGAGTGATTTTTATGGAATTATTTTAACAATACAATCCGGTGATATAGGAACGGACGCTAGAGGCGTAGGAACTTACTTGTTCGGACAAGGAGCAGGAGGAGCAGGAATACGTTCGTATCCATATAGTACAGATTTAGCAATAGACCCTCAAACTTACGATTACATAAAAACAGAAGTTGTTCCTCATGGGGTTGGATCTGTTTGGGCTACCATGCTTTGGGAGATGACTTGGGGCTTAATTGATGCCCATGGATTTGATCCTAATCTTTATAATTTTACAGGAGATGAAAATCAAGATGCCGGAAACATAATGGCTTTAGCATTAGTAACCGAGGCAATGAAACTACAACCTTGTAGTCCTGGATTTGTAGATGGTAGAGATGCTATTTTAGCTGCAGATTTAGCTATTTATAACGGAGCTAACGAGTGTATTATTTGGGATGCTTTTGCAAAAAGAGGCTTAGGAGTAAGTGCAGATCAAGGATCTTCCGGAAGTAGAAGTGATGGCACCGAGGCTTTTGACACACCTTCTGGAGTTGCATCGTTTACTGCACCAAATGATGTTTGTGAAAACGAAGGAATAATGACAGAATTAAGCGGAGGAACACCTAGTGGTGGTACTTATAGTGGACCAGGGGTAACCGATGACGGAAACGGAGCAACCTATTCTTTTAATCCAGTAGCTGCTGGTGTAGGAATTCATACAATTACCTATGATGTGCCTGCCGGAGCTTGTTCTACAGCTTCTACAGCTTCAGATACGATTGAAGTTTTATCAATTCCTAATAGCCCAACAACTGTTGGTGTAACTAATGCTTGCCCTAACGCATTAGTCACAGTAACGGCTTCCTTAAACGACCCAAATAATGTTATTAGATGGTTTGATACCGCTACAAATGGGACTTTTCTTTTTGAAGGTACTTCATATTCTTTCCCAGCAACAACAAATACCACTGTGTATGCTCAAGAAAATCCTCCTGGAGTAATTTCTAAATTAGTGGTTTCTGAAATTACATTAGAAACCCCCGATAGGTTAGAAATACAAAATGTAGGAGAAGCTTTTGATTATTCGGGATATACAGTAGCCATTAGCGAAGAGCCTTTTACAAATATAAATACTATTAATTCAATTACTCAAAGTTTAGGAGCAATGACTGCAAATTCGGTTATAGATTTTAATGATGACGGCGGAGTCGGTTATTGGGGGAATAATATTTGGTGGGGAGAATCTGGAGGAGGATGGGTTATTATTATTGATCCATCCGGTAATGTTGTAGATTCTGTTTTTTGGAATTATTCTTCCACCCAAATAGCTACATTAAATGTTACCATTAACGGTTTTAATATTACTGCAGCAGACCTTGATTGGACTGGTGATGGAGCTGTTTTTAATACAGTTTGTAATGATTCGTTTAGAAGGCACGGAGATACAGATTCTAATGCCGATTGGTCTTCTGGGTGCGAATCAGATAATTATGGTGTAGCTAATGAAGATATAGGTCTTGGATTTTCTGGCTGCTTAGCAGATAGAACACCTACAGACGTTATGTTAGAAACCGAAATTCCTGTGGTTACTTGTCCGGCTGATAGTACTGTTCAAGTAAATCAAGGGGAACAATATACCATCCCCGATTTTACAGCTACTGTATTGGCAACAGACAATTGTACAGCAAACCCAATTATTACACAAATTCCCGTTGCAGGTACTCAAGTTGGAGTTGGATCTACAGAAATTACTATTTTTGCGACCGATGAAGCAGGAAATACGGGAACTTGTACTTTTGTTTTAACTGTTGATGAGATTTTAGGAATTGAAAACCCACTTTTTGCTGATTCTATTGTCCTTTTTCCAAATCCTACTACCGGAAATCTGGTATTAAAAAATGGATCTGCCGAGCAACTTATAGCAGCTACTATTTTTGATATAAACGGAAGGGAAATCAAGAGAATAGACCTTAATAACACCGGATTTGAAACTTCTTTTTCTTTAAACGAAATAGCTTCTGGTCTTTATTTTGTAAAAATTAATACTCAAAATACCAGTTTGATAAAACGTATTA
>JALWYP010000272.1 GCA_026992695.1 Flavobacteriaceae bacterium | reverse complement strand
CCTTTTTATTATATTGATAAAAAACCATTTTGTTACTTAAACGTGACCAAAGGTTATGTAGATTTGGTTTTTTGGCACGGAACGCATTTGCAAAAACACTTTTCTTTTTTGGAAACAGGTGGGAGAAAACATATGAAATCACTTCGGTATAAAAAAATAGAAGATATTAAACACACCGTACTAATTGAAACACTCGAAGAAGCCTACTCGGTTAGACATAAAAAATACTACAAGTGATTTACCGATTTACGTATTGCTACAAGTTGTGTTAGCAACTGATCTAAGTATTTTAAATCTAACATATTTGCTCCGTCGCTTTTAGCTTCTGACGGATTAAAATGAGTTTCTAAAAAAATCCCATCTACTCCAACAGCAATTCCTGCTTTTGCAATGGTACCAATCATTTCGGGTCTTCCACCGGTTACTCCACTGTTTTGGTTGGGTTGTTGCAAGCTATGCGTGATGTCTAATACTGTGGTTGCAAATTGCTTCATTACCGGAATACCGCGATAATCCACAATCATATCTTGGTAGCCAAACATCGTTCCTCTATCGGTTATCATTACTTTATTGTTTCCGCTATCGGTTACTTTTTTTACTGCATGTTGCATGCTTTCCGGACTCATAAATTGTCCCTTTTTCAGGTTTACCGTTTTTCCTGTTTTGGCAGCAGCTACGACAAGGTCTGTTTGCCGTACCAAAAATGCCGGAATTTGCAATACATCTACATACTGTGCCGCCATTTTAGCATCGCTTTCTTTATGAATGTCTGTAACGGTAGGTACATCCAGTTTTTCAGAAACTTTATGAAGTATTTCTAGCGCCTTTTCATCTCCAATTCCGGTAAAACTATCAATCCGGCTCCGGTTTGCTTTTTTAAAACTTCCTTTAAAAATAAACGGAATTTCCAGTTTATTGGTTAGTTCAACTATTTTTTCAGCAATTCGCATTGCCATTTCCTCTCCTTCTATAGCGCAAGGTCCTGCTAACAAAAAAAAGTTGTTGCTCTTTGTATGCTTTAACTTAGGGATTACATCCAGATTCATAAACGTGCTATTTTCTTTTTGCAAAGATAGCAGATTATTTAGGAATCCTTACCAAACTACTAATACATACATTTCGGCACTAAAAAACAACAATTGGGTACGTTCTTTTTTATTTAATAAAGAAAGAATAAGACTTTTGAAGTAGAAATTTAAAAACCATTTAATTATGCAAACCGTATTAACACATTTAGTTTTACTTCTAACAGCCTTTGCCTTACAAGCACAAAACAACATTAAAGTAACAATAACAGGCTTTAATAACAATGACGGAAAAGCAGTGATTGGGCTTTATAATTCGGAAGAAACCTTCCTTAAAAAAGAATACAAAGCAGAAACAACCACTATTGAAAATAACCAAGCAATCATTGAATTTACCAATGTACCTGATGGAAACTATGCAATCTCGATGTTTCACGACCAAAATGATAACGGTGAGTTGGATATGTTTATGGGATTTTACCCAAAAGAAGATTATGGCTTCTCAAACAATGCTCCGGCACGTTTTGGTCCGGCAAAATGGAAAGATGCCCTATTTACAGTTTCAGAAAATCAAGCCAACGAAATCGAAATTAATTTGTAACTTTAAACATCATTAAAC
>JALWYP010000271.1 GCA_026992695.1 Flavobacteriaceae bacterium | reverse complement strand
TTGTTATTTTAAAAAGTTTACATACTACCTTTTTGAGCTTTTTATAAGTTCATTTACTCTTTCTTTTTTATTTGTGTGTTTATTTATCGCTCCCGGTCCTATCGGAAGACGTAATCCCACGTGTTTAGAAACTACATTTCCGTTAGCGTCTTTTCTATCTGCCCTATTTGCAACTATTTGCCATGAAAAAGCTGCGTTGCTACTACCTCCTTGCAGTTCTTTAACAGTAAAACCATTTATTGATTTATTGGTCACGTAAACACCATTGCAATCTCCTTCTAAGGTAACATAAACTTTTAGAGGATGATTGGCATCCACAAATAGTGATTTTTTTAATATTGGGTCTATCTCTATGTAGGCTTCTCCGTTACTAAGTTGTCCGGTACCAAAATCTTGAAAAATAATTTCAGGTGCTTCCGGAGCAAACATAATTCTTGGGGTATTGTTTTCATCCGGAATAAGTGTAGAAACACTACCGGTTCCGATAACTTTATAATCAGTACCGCCTCCGGTTCCATTTGAGTTTGTATTGTAACGCATACCTACATAAGCGTATGATGGAGTTCCTGAAGAATGGCTTCCTCCCGCAAAATATCCTCCAAAATAACTTCTTCTATTAGATAGTGAACCATTTGGTGTAACATTGTCGTATCCTGCAAGAATGGCTTGTGCTCTATCACCATTGTTGCCAGTGTCTGTAGTTGGATCGTTATCGGCATCTAAAACAAAACGACCACCTGAGTTTCCTTCATTAGCAGAAGCTCTAAGACCGTTTCCGGCATAACCAAAAACTCCTAAAACCGTACTCGATCCGGAAGTTCCCGAACCCCTTGTATCGGAAACATATGCACCATTATTTCCTCCAAAAATACCGGTTCCTGTTGTAGAAGAAGACATTCCTGCACCACCAATTGTCCCGGTAAAACTTGCACCTGATAAATTTAATGATGATAGTGGACCTCCGGCACCCGATGCAAGTAAAGCAGTTCCTGAAGCATCTGTATTTTGAGCAACCATGGCAAACGAAGGGAAGGGGTTTGTCGTAGTAGACCATATTCCTATTCCACCACCGGTATCTTCGGTGTAAATACCTATACCTCCGGAAGCATAAGCATTTATAGCAGATTCTCCTGCTGCTCCATTAACGGTAAATCTATCTCCGGCAAACGAAGGTGCTCCGTTTACAGAGACTCTCCCGTCGTTTACAATTCGCATACGCTCGGTATTATTTGTTCGTAAAACAATATCTGTATTATCTATTGTTCCAAGAAAATCATTTGCGGGGTCTGTCCCATTATTACCTTGAATAGACCAATCTCTACCATTGGTACCATCTAATGCAACCCATTTAGTGCCATCCCAGTAATAAAAACCAGGCGTTACGGCAGTACTTCCCGAACTTGCTGTTGCTGTATTGTAAACTAATAATCCGGTAGCCGGAGAGGAAATGGGTGTGACTGCATCGGTTGCGGTTAAAGCAATTCTGTTAATAAGTAGTCCTTTGTTTATATCTGCCATTTCCATCTGTGCACTTAAGTTAGGTGCATTGGTTCCTAATCCTATATTGTCATTAGCACCATCAACAAAAAGTGCATTGGCATTATTATCGGTTTCAACTCGTAGATTTGAATCTAATCCTCCGGGATTAAAAGTCCATTCATTTTCTGATGGAGCAATGTTGGCATTGGCATTATAAAAAGATACACCGTTAATCACCATATCCATTTGGCTGGTTCCTGATCTATAAAAACCCATCGTGGTATCATTGCTCCACGAATAAGAAGGAGCTGCTGCAGTACCGTTACTCATAGCCAAAAGTTGATTGTTTGTATTAAATCTAAAACGTTGTGTATTATTGGTTCTTACAGTAAGACCTTGCCCATCAGTGGTTCCAATAAAATTAGTACCTTCATTAGTTCCGGTGTTTCCTAAGATGTTCCAATCATCATTATCTGTACCAATTGGAACCCATCTTGTGCTATCCCAGTAATAAAAACCTTTACCGGTAGTAGTATTTGTGTTGTATACTAATAAACTTTCGGTTGTGCCTCCGGTAACCGGTGCTATTGTGTTTAAATCGGCTATATTTACTCTAGGAACCAAAACACCTTTATCGGCTCCGGTAACATCAAGAATAGATCCTCCCGCAGGAGATGTCGTGTTAATTCCTACTTGAGCTTTCGAAATTGTTAAAGAGAAAACAAGTAGTATCATCATTATTTTTTGGAGTAATGTTGTTTTCATAAACTTGGGGTTTAAATGTTAAAATAGAAACAATAATATAAAAAAAATCTATGAAATGCAAAAAAATACGATAAAATACACCATTTTGTTTGTAAGTAAGTAGAAAGCTACTTCATTAACATGTAATAAAACACCTAAAAAATAGCTGTTTCCTTATGAATTTAAAAAAATGTCCTATTTTTTTATCTTTGGGTATCTGTGTTTTTTGTTATTTTGCAATAAAAGAATAGGTTGTTTTTTAATCACAAAGCTTCTGAAACAAATAAAATTCGATTTTCTGAATTAGACAAATTTGGATGTCAACTTTTTATGAAAAGAGAAGACTTATTACACCCGTTTATTTCAGGTAATAAGTATAGAAAATTAAAATACAATCTTGTTGAAGCAGTTTCGCAGCAAAAAAAGACATTGCTCACTTTTGGAGGAGCCTATTCCAATCATATTGCTGCAACTGCTTATGCCGGTAAAGAGTATGGTTTTAAAACTATTGGAGTAATTCGAGGTGAGGAATTAAAAAAGAAACGATTAAATCCAACTTTAAAATTTGCACAAGATTGTGGTATGCAGTCTTATTTTGTTGATAGAGAGTCGTATAGAGATAAATATTCTGAAAATTTCTTAGATGAGTTAAACCAACAATATGGTGATTTTTATATACTCCCTGAAGGCGGAACAAACTCCTTGGCTGTTAAGGGATGTGAAGAAATACTTACTAATGAAGATAAACAGTTTGATTATGTGTGTACAGCTGTTGGTACAGGAGGAACATTAGCCGGATTGGTAAAATCGTCTGGAGCTAAGCAAACAATAATAGGATTTTCTGCCTTAAAAGGAACGTTTCAAACTACAGAAGTAAAAAAATATACTTCAAAAAGTAATTTTTTTATTACCGATGCATATTGTTTTGGTGGTTATGCTAAAATAAATGAGCATCTTATTCATTTTATAAATAAATTTAAAGATGAAACCCAAATACCCTTAGATCCTATCTATACAGGAAAAATGATGTTTGGAATTATAGATATGTTAAAAACACAAAAAATACCCAATAATAGTCGTATTTTAGCCATTCATACGGGAGGTTTACAAGGAATTCCCGGAATGAACCAAAAAATTAGTAAAATGAATAATCCTCTTATTCCCTTAATAAAGTAAGAGTTATGCGATTAAAAACAGTAGTTATTTTTTCTCTTAGTGTTTTGTTACTTGTAAGTTGTAAATCTAAAAAACATGTAATAGTTTCTAAAAAGAAAAAAAAAGAGACCGTTGTTATTTCAAAAAAAATACCTTCCGGTAAAGACGAAACGGTTTTTACTCCTACAACGCCACCAAAAAATGCTTCATACCAAGAAATAGTAGCAAATTATATTACTAATTATAAGAATATTGCCATGCAAGAAATGGTAGATTTTGGCATTCCTGCCAGTATTACTTTGGCACAAGGAATTTTAGAAAGCGGAGCAGGAAAAGGAAAACTAACCCTAAAATCAAATAATCATTTTGGAATTAAATGCCACACAGGATGGAAAGGTGAACGTGTTTATCATGATGATGATAAGCGGCAAGAATGTTTTAGAAAATACAAAGATCCTCGAAATTCGTTTAAAGACCACTCTTTATTTTTAGCCAATAGAAGCAGGTATAAAAATCTTTTTAATTTAAAGAAAAGCGATTATAAAGGGTGGGCAAAAGGATTGCGCAAAGCCGGTTACGCTACAGATCCCAAATATCCTCAAAAACTTATTTCTATTATTGAAAAATATAAATTGGATAAATATGACAAGCAAGTATTGGGTGAAAAATATACACAAAATAGAGAAAGTACAACTTCAAAGACCTATACTGTAAAGAAGGGGGATACCCTTTATAGTATTTCAAAACGGTATAATCTTAGCGTCGATGAATTAAAACGAATTAATAATTTACCCGATAATACCATTTCTGTCGGACAGAAATTAAAGATTAAATAATATGCAATACCAACGGAGCAGTCAGCTTTTTACAGAGGCACAAAAAGTACTTCCCGGCGGAGTAAATTCTCCCGTGAGAGCTTTTAAAGCGGTGGGGGGAACTCCTCTCTTTATTAAAGAAGCAAAAGGAGCTTATATGATTGATGAAGATGATACCCATTTTTTAGATTATATTAATTCTTGGGGACCTATGATTTTAGGTCATGCATTTCCTCCCGTGATTGAAGCAATAACACAAACAGCAAAAAAAGGAACTTCTTTTGGTACTCCTACCGAGTTGGAAACACTTTTGGCTTCTTTAGCCGTATCCATGGTTCCTAACATCGATAAAATTAGATTTGTAAATAGCGGAACCGAAGCGTGTATGAGTGCCATACGATTGGCTCGCGGTTATACAAGAAAAGATAAAATAATTAAATTTTCCGGATGTTATCACGGGCATAGCGATTCGTTTTTAATACAAGCGGGAAGTGGTGCTGTAACTTTTGGTACGCCTAATAGTCCGGGAGTAACACAAGGAACGGCAAAAGACACACTATTAGCAGAATTTAATAATATTAATAGTGTTAAAGCACTAATTAATAGTAACAAAAACGAAATAGCGTGTATTATTTTAGAACCCGTAGCCGGAAATATGGGCTGTATTCCTCCTAAAGACGGATTTTTACAAAGTTTACGAGATTTATGTAACGAAAACAATATTTTATTGCTTTTTGATGAGGTAATGACAGGGTTTAGACTAGCAAAAGGCGGTGCGCAAGAGTTATACAATATAAATGCAGATATTGTGATGTTTGGAAAAGTTATTGGAGGAGGATTACCGGTTGGTGCTTTTGCCGCACGAGCAGAAATTATGGATTATCTAGCCCCCGAAGGACCTGTTTATCAGGCTGGAACTCTTAGCGGAAATCCTTTGGCTATGGCAGCCGGTTTGGCAATGCTTACTCATTTAAACAATCACCCTGGGATATACCAATCCCTCGATGAAAAAGGGGCGTATTTGAAAAAGGGAATAAAAAAGGTGCTTTCTCAAAATAAGATACCGCATACTATTAATAGAGTAGGTTCTATGCTATCGGTACATTTTTCTGAAAAGCCGGTTACAAACTTTAAAACCGCTACAAATGCAGCTAAAGGAAGTATGTTTAAAAAATTCTTTCACGGTATGCTGAATAACAAAATTTATATTGCTCCCAGTGCTTTCGAAACGTGGTTTTTAAGCGATGCTCTTTCGTATCAAGATATAGATAAAACCATTGAAGTAGTTAAAAAAACAGCTAAAGACTTATTATAAAGTTAATATCCAAGCTCGTTGCAGTTTTTTAAATTTACGAAGTTCTTTACGTAATATGGGCAAGAAATCTTTTCCGTTGCTATTACTGTTTTCTAGTCGCTCACAATTTTTATCTAATAAATGTGTAAGTTGTGAAAGCAATCTAATGTGTTTGTGTTTTTCTTCAAAAAACGGTTTGCTTTCGGCATTTAAAATTTCGGGAGCTAATGAAACCGACTGTTGTACAATATCTCCTGTAAAATATATGTTTGGGTCTTCTTGTCCGGATGCGTCTAAAGGAGCCAAATCTTCAACTAAAACAGTAGAAATACGTTGCGAAAGGGTAAAAATATCCTGCGCTTTTTCGTAAAAAGTAGAACCCGAATAATTTATATCTTTCTTTAATTTCATAACAATAGCAA
>JALWYP010000270.1 GCA_026992695.1 Flavobacteriaceae bacterium | reverse complement strand
AAAATATATCAAAACCCAAGATGCTCCAAGAGCAGACAAGGATTAGCCATTTTAAATGATAATGCTATTGATTTTGAAATCGTTAAGTATTTAGATACACCGCCAAGCGAAGAAGAACTCAAAGCCATTATAACAAAATTAGGTATTGAACCTATTGCTTTAGTTCGTAAAGGTGAAGCCATTTGGAAAGAAAATTATAAAGGGAAAAAGCTTAGTGATGCTGCTATTATCAAAGCTATGGTAGAAAACCCTAAGCTAATAGAGCGACCGATAGTTATTAAAGGAGAGCGTGCTGTTTTAGGAAGACCACCAGAGAATATTTTGGAATTGATAAAATAATACTGATTATAAGGTTAATAGTTTTTACTACGAAAAACATCAAGAAATTATCAGAAAACTTGCTCCCGAGAGGATATTAGCAAAAGTAGAAAGTTTAGACAATTCTCTTGATATAGCCAAAATGGTTGTAGAAGAAACCAACAAAAACAGTATAGAAATATCAATGGACGAAGCAAATAGGCAAATGCTTTACGATTGGATTTTATTAGATGAAATAGAAGTATATGCAAATGCCGAAGTTCCCGATAAATACAAACAATATATGCAAGAGTCTGTCAACGAATTTAAGGAGCATTTAATAGGTAATGTCGAAGATATAGAAAAAAATAATGATTCGTGGCAATCTGGTTGGAGATTAAATCCCGATTTAATTTTTGAACATCGTCATCGAAGATTATTTCCTTTTAAAGATGAAGATCTCAGAGAGATGCTTGCTAAATATAAATCAATTGTTAACCGATAAAAAATTAAAATTATGCCTATAGATCCCAGTATGGTAAATCCAATGTTCGACCCTTTTAGAAATATGCTTAAAGACGTCGAAAGTCAAAATATTACAGGAGAAGATGTTGATAAACTTCGCGAATTAATGAACCGTATGGAACAACTTGCTCAAGAACACGACGACATTATGACTTTTAACGGAGTAATAATGCAAGAAAACCTATACGGACAATTTAGCGACTATTACGGAAGAGCTCTTGCATCAAAAGCTAAAACCGAACAAGAAGAAAAAGGTTATGACGATTCAACCCTTCTTAAACAATCGGTTGATGCTCTAAAATCTGCTATCGAAAATATTAACAAAAGTTACGAAGAAGCTATTGAAATTGCAAAAAACAACGATAAAAACAAAAAGAAAACAAATGCAGCTATCGATAATAGTGTCGAAGTTGCAATTCTACAAGACCCTACGGATATTATAAAAGCTATTCAAGATGTTGTTGACCTTGGCGAACAAGAAGGAATGACATTACCGAGATTTTTAAGATTACAAATCGAAAAAGGTCTGGACAAAGCAATGGAAGGTTCTGTGGTTGTTAGAAAAGGTCAAGAGTTTATTTTAAACTTTACAAAAGCAAATCCAACATCGCCATATCATATCGAAAAAGAACAACAAAAATTAGATGCTTACGACGAACTTGCCGAGAAAAGTAAATTTAACTTACCAAACACTAAAGAGTTATCTTATGCAAGCCGAGAAGCAGATATGAAGTTTTTAAACGATATAGCTGTATGGGAAGATATTACAAAAAGATGGGAAGATATAATTTTTGATTTATCGTTTTGGAGTTTATCGTATTGTAATGT
>JALWYP010000269.1 GCA_026992695.1 Flavobacteriaceae bacterium | reverse complement strand
GTAAATCCTTGCATTTTATAAAATCAAGGATTTATTTGTTATATACACTAAAATATCAGGATTTTCGTTTCTGTTTTAAACTAAAACCAAACAATATGAAAAAATTTGCAAAAATTATCAGCATTTCGTTAGTTGTTTTATTGGTTTTTTTTTTTCCCAAAAAAACTTCCGAAAACCAATGATAAAATATTTTTTTATTTCATCCCTTAATCGTAATATTGCAATATTACTTTTTGTAATTAACGATTAAACAACAAATAGAAAATCCTAATAAAATGGGCGCAACAAAATTATCCATACATACCCAAGAGCAAATAGAAATGGCACAATTTGCAAAAGTATTTGCGCATCCGGCTCGAGTCTCTATTTTGCAATACATCGCTTCGCAAGATTCCTGTATTTGTGGTGATATTGTAGATAAAGTCGGGCTGTCGCAACCTACCATTTCACAACATTTACAAGTAATTAATGCCGCGGGTTTGTTAAAAGGCACTTTTAAAGGAAAAACGATTTGCTATTGTTTAAACGTTGAAAAATTTCAGCAAATGCAAGAACTATTTAATTCCTATTTCAATAAAACCGTTGCAAGTTGTTGCAACATTTAAAATTTATAAAAATGAAAACAGAAAAACAATTAAAAGACATTGTAAAAGAAAAATATGGTAAAATAGCCCAGCAAGGAAAAGTAGAAAATGCTTCGTCTTGTTGCGGAGCCACTACCCCAACTAATAAAGTGTATAACATTATGATGGATGATTACAGCCAAACCGAAGGCTATGTAGAGGATGCCGATTTGGGTTTGGGGTGCGGACTTCCTACCCAGTTTGCGAAAATTGAAAAAGGTGATACTGTTATTGATCTTGGCTCCGGTGCCGGAAACGATTGTTTTGTTGCCAGATACGAAACCGGCGAAACCGGAAAGGTTATCGGTATCGATTTTACACCTATAATGGTAAAAAAAGCACGTGAAAATGCCGAGAAACTCGGGTTTAATAACGTAGAGTTTAGAGAAGGAGATATAGATGATATGCCTGTGAGCAATAATGTTGCCGATGTAGTGGTAAGTAATTGTGTGTTAAATCTAGTACCTATCAAACAAAAAGTAATTAACGAAATTTACAGAGTTCTTAAACCCGGAGGACATTTTAGTATTTCGGATATCGTATTGGTAGGCAACTTACCTGAAGCACTACGCCAAGATGCCGAAATGTATGCAGGTTGCGTAGCAGGAGCCATACAAAAGCAAGATTATTTGCAGTATATTAAAGATGCCGGTTTTAGCAACATAACCATTCAAAAAGAAAAAACCATTGTCATTCCTAACGATATTCTTTCAAAATATCTTTCGGAAGAAGAAATCACCGCCTTCAATAACGGAACTACCGGAATATTCAGTATTACCGTTTATGCGGAAAAGCCCGGGGCAAAAAGTACAAAATCTAAAATTAAACTTTCAGAAATTCAAGATTCTTGTTGCGATTCTAAAACAGATTGCTGTTAATATTAACACAATGATTTTTACTAAAATTGAAGCCTATTTACAAAAAGCTTCTGCTCAAAAAATACCGGAAGACCGAAAAGAGTTGCTTAACAAACTCGTTGTTTTTATTCTTGAAAAAAGACAAGCCAATGAGCCTGTGCAACTCAATTTTATTTGTACCCATAATTCAAGAAGAAGTCAGTTAGCGCAAGCTTGGGCGCAAATTACAGCTTCTTACCATAACATTCCGGTGTGTTGTTACTCGGGAGGAGTAGAAGAAACCGCTTTTTATAAAAGTGCGTATCAAGTGTTAGAAAATGCCGGAATCAAAATAGTAACCGAACCGGAAAAAGAGAATCCCTTTATTTGGCTGTATTATTCTGCCGGTTGCCCCCCTTTAAAAATGTTTTCTAAGATTTTTGACCACGCCATAAATCCAAATAAAAATTTTGCTGCCGTGATGACTTGCTCTCATGCCGACGAGAATTGTCCGTTTATTCTCGGTGCCGAAAGCCGAATATCCATTACTTACGAAGACCCTAAAATAGCCCACAATACTTCTGAAGAGCTAAAGAAATATACCGAAAGAAGCCTCCAAATAGCTTCCGAAATGTTTTATGTTTTCTCACAAATAAAAAAGCAAGATGAAAAATAAAAAACTGTCTTTTTTAGATTCGTATTTAACACTTTGGATATTTTTAGCAATGTTGTTGGGTGTAGGTTTGGGATATTTTTTCCCAACTATCCCCGAAAAAATAAATTTATTAAATTCCGGAACCACCAATGTTCCGCTTGCTATCGGGTTAATTTTAATGATGTATCCACCTCTTGCAAAAGTAAATTACGCATTGCTTCCCAAAGTATTTAAAGATGTAAAAATACTTTCCATTTCGGTTTTTTTAAATTGGATTGTGGGTCCCTTACTTATGTTCTTTCTTGCCATTACTTTTTTAAGAGATTATCCCGAATATATGACCGGACTCATCTTAATAGGTTTGGCTCGTTGTATTGCAATGGTTTTAGTTTGGAACGATTTAGCCGAAGGAAGTAGCGAATACGGAGCGGGCTTGGTAGCCATAAACAGTATTTTTCAGGTGTTTGCCTACAGCTTTTACGCGTGGTTATTTATTACCAAACTTCCCCCATTATTCGGGTTTGAAGGAGCTATTGTCGATATTTCGATAGCCACTATAGCAGAGAGTGTTTTAATTTACTTAGGAATTCCATTTTTATTGGGGATTATAAGTCGGTTTTTTCTTACCCGATTGAAAGGAAACTCATGGTATTCGCAAAAGTTTATTCCCGCTATATCACCCATTACACTTATAGCTTTATTGTTTACCATTGTATTAATGTTTTCGTTAAAAGGAAAATTAATAGTTACCATTCCTATGGATGTATTAATAATTGCAGTCCCGCTAGTTTTGTATTTTATTATTATGTTTTTTATCAGCTTTTTTATGAGTAAAAAAATGGGAGCTTCCTACGATAAAGTAGCATCGGTATCTTTTACTGCAGCAGGCAATAATTTTGAATTGGCTATTGCTGTAGCTATTGCGGTTTTTGGATTAAACTCGGGCGAAGCATTTGCAGGAGTGGTAGGACCTTTAGTAGAAGTACCTGCTCTTATCCTATTGGTAAAAGTGGCTTTTTGGCTTAAAAAAAAGTATTTTTAAGACAAATTGACAGAAACACACCTAACTTTAGCCATAAAAAGATTGTACCTTGTGTTGGCAAAATTCTTGCAAAGATGGCATTACTGAAAACATCAGTCTTTACTAGTATTTTTCAGAATATGAAATGTAATATAAACTAGTATAAAACCAAGAAAAAACAATATGGCATATATAGATTATTATAAAGTTCTGGGTTTATCTAAAAACGCTTCCGAAAAGGACATAAAAAAAGCGTACCGTAAATTAGCACGAAAGTACCATCCGGATGTAAACCCAAATAACAAAGAAGCAGAAAAAAAATTTAAACAAATAAACGAAGCAAACGAAGTATTAAGCAATCCTGAAAATAGAAAAAAATACGATAAATACGGCGAACATTGGCAACATGCCGATGAAATAGAAAAAGCTAATAAACAACGGCAATCGCAACAACAATATGCCGGTGGTTTTGGCGGCGCACAACACACCGGTTTTGAAGGCGAAGATTTTTCCGACTTTTTTAGTTCAATGTTTGGCGGAGCATCAGGTGCTGGCGGAAGGAGGTCTGTAAAGTTTAGAGGGCAAGATTACAACGCCGAATTACACTTAAATCTTACCGATGTTTACAAAACTCAAAAACAAGTGATTACCGTAAACAATAAGAAAATACGCCTAACAATACCTGCAGGAGTAGAAAACGGTCAAGTAATAAAAATTAAAGGCAAAGGAGGTCCCGGAATAAACGGAGGACCTAACGGCGATTTGTACATCACTTTTTCAATTACAAACAACACGAAGTTCAAAAGAGACGGTAACAATCTTTATACTACTGTAGATTTAGACTTATACACTGCAGTTTTAGGAGGCGAAATAACCATAAACACCTTAGACGGAAAAGTAAAACTAAAAGTAAAACCCGAAACACAAAACAACACCAAAGTAAAATTAAAAGGAAAAGGATTCCCTGTTTATAGAAAAGAAGGTGTTTACGGCGATTTATACGTAACGTATAACATAAAAATTCCTAAAAACCTATCACCTAAGGAAAAACAACTTTTTCAAGAATTAGCTAAACTTAGAAAATAATGAAAAAAGATAACTTAATATCGGTAGAGCAATTTTGTGTTCATTATAATATTCCTAACACTTTTATCGATTCGTTAGTAGAATATGATTTAATAACCGTACTGCCGGAAGAAGACACAAACTATCTTAATCTAGATACTATTTCTTCAATCGAAAAAATGATGCGAATGCATTTTGATTTAAACGTAAATTTTGAAGGATTGGATGTTGTAAACAACTTATTACAACAAATTGAAGAATTACAACAGGAAATGCAAGTACTTAAAAATAAATTACGGTTTTACGAAACTTTTTAAAACTTCAAGCAATGATTAAAGAAATAAAATCACTACGCGCAGACACCTTGGTTTATGATATTGAAGAATATCTTACCGTAGAAGAACTAGATGTAATCGATAAAGGAATAGAAACCTTATTAAAAGCCTACAATAAAGTAAACTTAATGCTTTATATCGACATTAAAAGCGAAGACTATTCTGCTCTAATAAAAGAAATAGCAATGGGAATGAAATATTGGAACAAGATTAACAAAATAGCCTACATAGGCGACCATAAAAAGTGGGGAAGCCTAATTGTGTTAGACGATATTTTTACCAAATTTAAAGAAAAGTATTTTGAGTTAGAGCAAATTGACAAAGCTTGGGAATGGCTTTCAGAATAAAAAAGACAAGAAAACTTTAACAATTAACCTCATAAAAAAGAAATATATTTGTTGCCATTAAAACAATTGAGGTTGTCTAAAAAAGTGTCATTCCAATTCGCCTTTGACAGAGAAGAAGCTCTAAATAACAAAATAAAGACTTTTTCAGACAGCCTTATTTTTATACCAAAAAAATGAAAAAAATAATTGTACTAGTAGTCTTTTTTATCTTTCAAACCGGGATTTTTGCACAAAACAAAGCCCCTTACGTAATTTATAATTCCAAAGGAAAAAAAGTTTCATATAAAAAAATGCTAAAAGAATTAGCAAAAAAAGATGTCGTTCTATTTGGCGAATCGCATAACAATCCTATTTCGCATTGGTTAGAATACGAAGTAACCGAAAGCCTAAACAAATCAAGAAACCTTATGCTTGGTGCCGAAATGATGGAAGCAGATAATCAAGATGAATTAAACGATTATCTTAACGGAAAAATTAATCAAAAAGCATTTGACACACTTGCTCGTTTATGGCCCAATTACAAAACAGATTACAAACCTTTAATCGACTTTGCAAAAGACAACAAACTGCAGTTTATTGCTACCAACATCCCACGAAGATTTGCACACGAGGTATATAAAAAAGGTTTTCGTGCATTAGACACACTAACCGATAAAGAAAAAAAATGGGTGGCTCCGCTCCCATTTCCCTTTGATAGTGAATTACCCACCTATAAAAATATTTTAAAAATGATGGGCGACCATGGAAGTCCCGAACTTGTTATGGCACAAGCAAGTAAAGATGCAACCATGGCTCATTTTATTTTAAAAAATTACGTTCCGGGCAATCTGTTTATTCATTATAACGGTTCGTATCATTCCGATTATTTTGAAGGAATTATGTGGTATTTAAAACAAAGCAAACCCAATTTAAAATATGCCAGTGTTACTACCGTTTCGCAAGAAGATGTCTATTCTCTTTTAGAAGAAAATAAAGGAAAAGCTAATTTTATTATTGTTGTAGATGAAAATATGACAATATTATGGCAAAAGTAGAATTTGATTTT
>JALWYP010000268.1 GCA_026992695.1 Flavobacteriaceae bacterium | reverse complement strand
ATCCTGTAATAAAGATAATAACAATACAGATAATGAGAATGATAACAATAATGACGGAGATGCTAATTACAGTGTAACAACAAAAACAGTTGTTTCTAATTTATCTGAGAATATTACACAATCCTCCGGTACTGAAACCCCAACCGATTTGAGTAAATCACTATCATTTGATTTTTGTTTCGATTTTGTGTACCCAATTACTTTAAAATATAATGATAACACTACAACTAATGTAAACAATTCGCAAGATATGCTTGCAGTTGTTGAATCTGTAACGGCTTCTCATTATATAGACGGAATAGTTTTTCCTTTTCAAGTTACTTCAAACGGAAATACATTAACAATAGCTAACGAAACGGATTTTGCAGCTATTTTGTCAAATTGTGATTTTGATGGTGATGGAATAATGAATTTTCTAGATAACGATGGAGATGGAGATGGGGTTAATAATACTACGGAAGATTTAAATAATGACGGTATTTATACCAATGATGATACTGATAATGATTTCTCGCCAAATTATTTAGATAGGGACGATGATGGAGATGGAGTAAATACTGAAGACGAAGATGCAGACCACAATGGAGATTCTGCTGATGATGATAGTGATGGCGATGGAATACCTAATTATTTAGATGACGATAGTGATAATGACGGAATAGGAGATGGTGATGATCCGGATGCCGATGGAGACGGTACAAATGATGACGAAGAAGGAAATGAAGGTAATGGCGACGATGGTGATTAATTTATAAAATAGTATACACGTTTGGTTGTTAGTTAGTGTATGTTTTACCCCGAAAAACTGCTTTGAAATTTTCAGAGCAGTTTTTTTATTTTTAGTGCTTGTTGATAAAGCTCTTGGTCTTTTTGGTTTAGCGATAGAATGATTTCTTTTGTCTTATTGTCAACTTTGGGTTTATAGGTATTTCCGGTTTTGTTATGTTGAAAAACTTCTAAGTGATTCCAGTTGAGTTTTTCTCCTAATTCTTTTATGTCGTGGTTATAATTTTCAACTAGACCTATGTAAAAAAAATCTTCAAGGTTTGTACCGGAGAGAAACTTAGACATTCGATTTTGGTTTCTTTCGTCGTGGGCATATTCAAGAAGTGTTCTTTGCATCTTAGCCAAGATGTTCAGCCCTTTTTTTTCTTCGTTTAATTCTTCGCCCAATCGCTTATGTAGATAAAAATAGTTTGATATAACCCGTTCAACAGGATCTCTTAGCCAAGTGATAATGGGCGGTTTGTGTAGAATAGACAAATGGTCTTGTATAAAATCTATGGTGAAATGCCCATGAATGACAGTAGGGTTTTTAAATACATACGCTTTTTTGTTTGGAATTTTGTTAATATTTATTCTGTTTTTGTTACTATCTATGCGTACTACTTTTTTAGAGCCATATTGTTTTTTTAAACTGTGAAAAAAAGAAGTTCCCGCAGTTTTTGGTATGTGAATGGAAATAAGTTTGACATTAGACCAATTGGTATTACTTTGATGTGTGCCAAGTATCCTTCTATGTAAGTTATGTATTGAATGGTAAGAAATCATATTATTTTCTTTGAAATGTATAATTAAAATAGTCAATATCTTCTTTGTAGTAAATCCGAACCAATTCTTCGAGCTCGTCATTATAAGCAGTACTGTAATGTATTAT
>JALWYP010000267.1 GCA_026992695.1 Flavobacteriaceae bacterium | reverse complement strand
TTTTTTTTCAAATATCGGAAAGCTAGCTTTCCGATATTTGTTATCTGTTGCACTTATTGTTTGAACTTAGTACACAAAATAAACAAGGGTATTGTTGAGTATCGAACTTCTTTTAAGTAATTTTGCAGTAGCTTATCCCTTAAAAAGAATAATCATGAAATACCGAATTGAAAAAGACACTATGGGCGAGGTAAAAGTACCTGCCGACAAATTATGGGGCGCACAAACCGAACGTTCTAGAAACAACTTTAAAATAGGCAAACCCGCTTCTATGCCGATAGAAATTATTTATGGTTTTGCATATTTAAAAAAAGCAGCAGCTTATACCAATTGTGAATTAGGGGTTCTTGCGGAAGAAAAAAGAGATCTTATTGCTACCGTTTGCGACGAAATACTACAAGGTAAACATAACGACCAATTTCCGCTTGTTATTTGGCAAACCGGAAGCGGTACACAAAGCAATATGAATGTTAACGAAGTAATTGCAAATAGAGCCCATCAACTTGCTGGAAAAATAATAGGTGAAGGCGAAAAAACATTACAACCCAACGACGATGTAAATAAATCGCAATCATCTAACGATACCTTTCCAACAGCAATGCATATTGCCGGTTATAAAAAAATTATGGAGGTAACCCTACCCGGCGTAGAACAACTTTATAAAACATTAAAACAAAAATCGGAAGATTTTAACAATCTTGTAAAAATAGGAAGAACCCACTTAATGGATGCAACACCCTTAACGCTCGGTCAAGAATTTAGTGGTTATGCTTCCCAATTAGAACACGGAATTACAGCCTTAAAAAACACCTTATCTCATTTATCTGAAATTGCTTTAGGTGGTACCGCAGTAGGAACCGGAATAAACACTCCCAAAGGCTATGCTGAAAAAGTAGCCGGTTATATTTCAAAATTTACAGATTATCCGTTTATTACAGCTAAAAACAAATTTGAAGCACTTGCTGCTCATGATGCTATTGTAGAAACACACGGAGCCTTAAAGCAACTTGCAGTTTCACTTAATAAAATTGCAAATGATATTCGTTTACTTGCCAGTGGTCCCAGATGCGGAATAGGTGAAATTACCATACCCGCTAACGAACCCGGTTCTTCTATTATGCCCGGAAAAGTAAATCCAACACAAGCTGAAGCGCTTACAATGGTTTGTGCACAAGTAATAGGTAATGATATGGCAATTGCAGTTGGAGGTATGCAAGGACATTTTGAATTAAACGTCTTTAAACCCGTAATGGCTGCAAATTTCTTACAGTCTGCACAATTATTAGGTGATGCTTGTGCCTCTTTTGATATTCATTGTGCAACCGGAATAGAGCCTAACAATAAGGTTATTAAAGAAAAACTCAATAATTCATTAATGCTTGTAACAGCTCTTAATACAAAAATAGGGTATTATAAAGCTGCCGAAATTGCAACTACTGCACACAAAAAGGATATCACTTTAAAAGAAGCTGCAGTTGAATTAGGCTATTTAACCGAAGCGGAATTTGACCAATGGGTATGTCCTGAAAAAATGGTTGGACTATAAAATAACGTTAGTAACAGTAATTTTTTCTATCGATTCTTCAAAAGAAATTTTGTTAAGAAATTAGCATTTTATCGATTAAAAGCACATTTATTAGGTGAAACGTATTTTTTT
>JALWYP010000266.1 GCA_026992695.1 Flavobacteriaceae bacterium | reverse complement strand
AAGTAGCCCATCACAAAGTTGTTTTAAAACACAGAGAAACGGTTACCAGCAATACCAACAACCAAAATCCGCAATATTTACTTGAAGAAAAGCAATTTAAAGAAAAATTGGAAAACGCCATTGCAAACCTAAGTGAAGCCCAGCGCACCGCTTTTTTACTAAACCGGATTGAGGGAAAAAAATATAGAGAAATAGCCGAGATTCTCGGCATCTCGGTTAAAGCAGTAGAAAAACGAATGAGCCAAGCACTTGCTAACTTAAGAAAAGAAATTGAAAATATTTAATAAACAAGGTAGGGTATTTTTAATGATACCTGTTTGAATAGTTGAGAACAAAAAGATATGAAACAAGATTACTTACTACATAAATGGTTAAACGGAGATATGCTTACCGAGGCGGAGATGCTTCAATTAAAGGCATCACCGGAGTTTGCTTCGTATTTAAAAATAAGTGACGCTTCTACAACATTAGCTCCTCCTACTTTTAACCAAGAAGCTAATTTTAAAGCAATAAAAAACAAATTATCAGCAAAAAAACACATTCCGGTAAAAAAATTAAATCCACTTACTACCTTTTTAAAAATTGCTGCTGTACTTACTGTTTTGTTTGTTGGTTACAAGTACATTAATTCGTTAAATACAACTGTAAAAACCGAAATAGCTCAAACCAAAAACATACAATTACCGGACGAGTCTGAAGTAATAGTAAATGCAAAATCTACCTTAGCTTTTAATAAAAAAACATGGGATAAAAAAAGAGAACTTTCGCTAGAAGGTGAAGCCTATTTTAAAGTTACCAAGGGAAAAAAATTTCGTGTAAAAACTGCTTTAGGCGAAGTAGCTGTTTTAGGAACCCAGTTTAATGTATATGCTAGAGATAAAAAATTTACGGTAGTTTGTTATGAAGGATTGGTACAAGTTACGCTTCCGGACACGATTATTAAAGTTCCTGCTGGAAACAATTTACGAGTTGAAAACAACAAAATTATTAGTTTTAAACCTACCCAAATGCAAGCACCACTTTGGGTAGTTCAAAAAGAAAGTCATTTTGAAAATGCCCCATTACGTGACGTTATAAAAGAATTAGAAAGACAGTATCTCATTACGGTAAGTACAAAATCTAATCGTATTTTAGACAAACGTTTTACGGGCAGTTTTACACATAAAAATCTGGAAACTGCACTAAAAACTATTTGTAAACCGTTACATTTACAGTTTACTATAAGTGATGACCAAGTTTCCATCTATGCAAAATAAAACAAGAAATTGTTTCACCTTTATTGCTTTCATTCTGTCTGTTTGGATAGGATTTGGGCAAGAAACAACTGTAAACAAACCACTTACAGAAATATTAACCCAAGTAGAAGAAACTTTTCAAGTTCGGTTTTCATATGCTCCCGAAGATGTAAGAGGTATTCAGATAAAAGAGCCTGATTATAGTCTTTCATTAAACGAAGTTTTAGATTATATGAATAAACACACGCCGCTTCATTTTTCCGAAGTAAGCAATCGGTATATTACCATAGAGTTGATTAAAAATTCGGAAATCTTATGCGGAAAAGTTATAAACGCCTATACCGGAGAAATTCTTAATGGAGCTACCATTAAAGTTCTAGGTGATTACTTTATTACAGCAAGTAATAAAGAAGGTTATTTTTATTTA
>JALWYP010000265.1 GCA_026992695.1 Flavobacteriaceae bacterium | reverse complement strand
TGCTTGTACCGGAAGTGTTTCTTCAAGTATTACTTTTCCGTCATAAGCAACTTCATTAAACTGTTTAACGCCTAATATACCTACTGCAATGATTGAAGCAAGCCATATTATAAAAAGAATAACTTTTGCAGGTCTTCCTATACTTTTTAGATTAGTAAATAATAATTTTAAACCTAAAATAAATAGCGCTAGTAAGGGCACTCCAAACAAAACGGTAAATAAAATATAGATAAACCATAGCGGAGTTCCTGTTGTGTTTACTGCATTTATATAGTTAAATGTAAGTAAGTTTCCGTTTCCGGTACCTAGGGTTCCCGTAAATAAACCTATAACAATACTAACTAGTGCAATTATTGCAATGAGTATAAACACAATGCCAATAAACTTGCCAATAATAGTAAGTAGTACTTTAACTATTTTTCCTACCGTTCCAAAAAAGTCGGAAGAATTTCTTTTTAAAGCCTCTTTATCAATATTTTTCACTTCTTCTTCAATGCGTGAGGCTCCTTCTTTTATTTTTCGTTCGATGTTTGATATATTAATAGGCTCTCTCGACATTTTTAATTTATCTGACGTAGATATAGCAGGTGGTACTAAGATCCAAAAAATGATATATATAATAATGAAAAAACCTGATGAAAAAACGGTTAACAATATCCAAATCAACCGTATCCATAATGCATCAATACTAAGGTAATGTGCCAATCCGGATGAAACGCCGGCTACAAATTTATTGTCTACATCTCTAAAAAGTTGTTTGTAAGAACCTGTTTGTTTTTGTTCATCCTTTGGTGAATCTTCAAATATTTCTTCATCTATGATGTAATCTTCCGGTTGTCCCATTACGGTAATTACTTCATCTAACTCTTTAAGGGTAACAACTTGTGTTGGGCTTTGTAGTTTTTCAGTAAATAGCTCGGCTATTCGTGTTTCTATATCACGTATTATTTCGTCTTGTCCGTTAGGGTCTTTAAAAGATCGTTTTATCGCATTAAGATACCTGGTAAGTTTGCCAAAAGCATCTTCATCAATGTGAAAAAAGGTACCGCCTAAGTTAATGTTTATTGTTTTGTTCATTTTGCTTGTTTTACGTTGGTTACTTTGTTTACGGCTTGCTGTAATTCTTGCCAAGTGGTGTCTAATTCTTTTAAGAACAGTTTACCTGTTTCGGTTAGCATATAATATTTTCTGGGTGGTCCGCTGTTAGATTCTTCCCATCTATAGGATAATAATCCTGCGTTTTTAAGTCTTGTGAGTAGTGGGTAAATAGTACCTTCTACTACTAGCATCTTTGCGTCTTTTAGTGTTGCTAAAATATCTGATGTGTATCCTTCACCTTCTTTAAGAATACTAAGGATACAATATTCCAGAACTCCTTTTCGCATTTGTGCTTTTGTGTTTTCAATTTTCATAAGTACTGATATATTTTATATTGTATTGTTATCTATAAGATTGGTATACAATAGGTTTGTATTTGTTTTAGAGTAAAAAAACAGAGTAAGACAATCTTGCGAGGTTTTTTTATCTATAGGTTTGTTAATTACAGGCTGTTCATTATTCTGTGTTGTAATTTGTTGTGGTTTTCCCGAAACAAATAGGTTTAGCACTACGGCTACTAAATAACTTACTAATGTGCTCATTTTAGGTGTTTTTAGACGTGTT
>JALWYP010000264.1 GCA_026992695.1 Flavobacteriaceae bacterium | reverse complement strand
GGTAGAAGCGCCTCAAAGAATACCGCTAGCGTAAGAATGATGATTTATGATTTTGGATATATGATTAGAATTCATTTTTAAAAATATAACAGTTGCTATAATGAAATATGAATTACAAAAACGAACAAAAAAGTTTGCTATAGATATAATTAATATTACTAAACTGTTACCAAATAAATCCATCGGATGGACATTGACAAATCAAATAATACGTTCTGCAACTTCAGTTGGCGCAAATTATAGAGCCGTATGTAGAGCAAAAAGTGATAAAGATTTTATTTCTAAAATGGAAACAGTAATTGAAGAAGCAGATGAAACACTTTTTTGGTTAGAAATAATAGAAGAATTAAATATAATAAAAAACGAAACTGAAATTAGTCGATTATTAAAAGAAGCAGATGAATTAGTCGCAATTTTTGTAAGTTCAGTTAAAACAGTAAAAAACAGATTAAATAAGAATAAATAAGATATTGGAAAATGAGAACAAACATAAATAGTAAAGCAATCATAAATCCAAAATCATAAATCCAAAATCATAAAAATGGGATATAAAAAACCGTCTTTTATCGAAAGCATTGCAGAAAAAATAGGAATCATCCCCAATCTGCATAAAGAAAAATACCAAGAGTTTGATGGGGATATGCGTCACTTTACCGATGAAGAAGTGGCACAACTATACGAAAACTTTCCGCCTCCCGAAAAATGGGATAACTGGGTAGAATACAACCCAAAAGTATGGCCCAAAAAAGAAAAAGTGGAATACCAAATAGTTCCTACTACCTGTTTTAATTGCGAAAGTGCCTGTGGTCTTACCGCATTTATCAATAAAGAAACACAAGAGGTAATTAAGTTTGAAGGCAACCCCTATCACCCTGGAAGCCGTGGTAGAAATTGTGCCAAAGGACCAGCCACCATCAACCAAATTACCGACCCGGATCGTATTCTGTTTCCGCTTAAGCGAAAAGGAAAAAGAGGCGATGGCGAGTGGGAACGCGTTACTTGGGACGAAGCACTGGACACTATTGCTGCCCGAATTAGAAAAGCCATAAAAGAAGACCGCCACAACGAAATTGCCTACCACGTAGGACGCCCCGGACATGAGAAATTTATGAATTGGATTCTTCAAGGTTGGGGAATCGATGGGCACAACTCACATACTAACATTTGCTCTTCGGGAGCACGGTTTGGTTACAATATTTGGTATGGTTATGACCGTCCGTCACCAGACCACGCCAACGCAAAATTTATTCTATTAGTTTCAGCGCATTTAGAATCGGGACATTATTTCAACCCACACGCACAACGTATTATTGAAGGAAAAATGAAAGGAGCTAAATTAGCCACAATGGATCCTCGCCTTTCTAATACCGCCTCCATGAGTGACTATTGGTTGCCCACTTATCCCGGAACCGAAGCTGCCGTACTTCTTGCAATGGCTTTAATCATTTTAGAAGAAGGATTGTATAACCGAGATTATCTCGAAAATTGGACCAATTGGAAAGAATACCTCAAAGCAAGACACAGCGATAAAGAAGTTAATTTTGAAAACTACATCGCAGCAATGATTGAGGAGTACAAAGAATTTACACCTGAATATGCCGAAAAAGAATCGGGCGTAAAAGCTGAAACCATTGTTGAAATAGCAAGACAAATAGGCGAAGCAGG
>JALWYP010000263.1 GCA_026992695.1 Flavobacteriaceae bacterium | reverse complement strand
GTTTAACAGGGACAGCACCGGATATTAGCACATTTAACAATGACTCAGGCTATTTAACAACCGAAGCAGACGGCAGTACAACCAACGAAATACAAAACTTATCTTACACGGCATCAACAAGAGAATTAGCCATTGACGGTACAAATTCTACCGATGTAACCTTGCCATTGGCAACAACAACCGATGCCGGTTTATTATCAGCATCCGACAAAACTAAACTGGATGGACTACTAAGTGGTACACAAACAGGTGATATGCAATATTGGAACGGCACTGCTTGGGTTGTAATACCTACAACTCCAAACGAAGGTGCAACCTTACAAATGATTGGCGGTGTACCAACTTGGACAGGAGGAACACCACCACCACCAAGTGTAACCAACCCTATAACAGGCAAAATTTGGATGGACAGAAACCTCGGTGCCTCACAAGTAGCCACAAGTAGCACCGATGCCAACGCTTACGGCGACCTATACCAATGGGGACGTGCCGCTGACGGACACCAATTGCGTAGTAATTCCGGTACAACTTTTACTCAAGCAACAAGTGATACGCCTGGGCATAGCGATTTTATAGGAGGTTACGACGACTGGCGTAACCCATCAAACGACAATTTATGGCAAGGCGTAAATGGTATCAACAACCCTTGCCCAACCGGTTACCGCATACCTACAAGTGCTGAATGGCAAGATGAAATCAGTAGTTGGGACGGGACTACCTTAATTTTTAAACATTCTTAAACTACTTATAATCAACTTCATTTAAATATAAAGGCTTAGTAAAGCAAGATTAAATTAGTTGAAATAATTTTTTTATAAAATTATTCCCCCTAAAAGCACCCCTATTAAATCAGTTTTATTATATTTGTATTATTATGCAAGTATCATTTAGTTTAAGACAAGATAAAATAGATAAACAGGGTTTAATGCCAATACGTGCATTAATCACATTTCAAGGTGTAAAAATACGAAGAGTAATAAAGAACACTAAGACTAAGCCTAAACATTGGAATAAAAAAGCACAAAGATTAAAAGCTCCTTTAAAATCTGAAGTCTATAATTATCATATTGAATACAATAAAATTTTAGATGAATTTGAAGACAAAGTAAAAAAAATCTTCAGGTATATTTTGCTTAATAACATTACACCAACAAAGGAATTTATACTTGAGAAATTAGAAAAAGAGGAAGAAATTAATTTATTCCACGATTTTTTTATTTCATTTCAGGAGTTTATTGATAAAAGCAAAAACACAAAGGCAGAAAGAACAATTAAATCTTATGTTACAACAATAAACTTTATTAAAGACTTTACAAAAGAAACTGGTTTTGAAGTTAGATTTGATACATTAGATTATAATTTTTACGAGAAGTTTCAAGATTATGCTTTTGAAATAAGAGAAACTAAAAATAATTATTTTGGTAAGCTAATTACTATAATTAAAACTTTTATGACCTGGAGCTTTGAAAGAGATTATCATAAAAATTTAGATTATAAAAAATTTAAAGTAAAAGAAGACGATATAGAGGTTATTTATCTTACGATGGACGAATTACTTAGTCTCTACAATTATTCATTTAAAAATGAACGATTAAAACGAACAAAAGACTTTTATTGCTTTGGTTGTTTTACTGGTTTACGGTTTAGCGATTTAAAACTATTAAAA
>JALWYP010000262.1 GCA_026992695.1 Flavobacteriaceae bacterium | reverse complement strand
ACATTAGAGTTTGAACAAATTAAAGATTATGTAACCGGAGACGATATTCGAAATATTAACTGGAAAGCAACCGCCAAAAAAAATCACTTAATGGTTAACCAGTACCAAGACGAAAAATCGCAACCTGTGTATTCGGTGATAGATAAAGGACGGGTTATGAGAATGCCTTTTAACCACTTAAGTTTATTAGATTATGCTATTAATGCTACCTTAGTGATTTCAAATATTGTTCTAAAAAAACAAGACAAAGCCGGAATGTTTACTTTTTCCAGAAAAATGGAAAATCAAGTTGTTGCAAAACGCAGAAAAAGCCAGATGCGATTAATTCTTGAAAGTCTTTATAACATTAACACCGATTATTCTGAAAGTGATTTTACCCGACTTTACATAGACTTAAAACGATTGATTAAACAGCGAAGCCTCTTGTTGTTATACACTAATTTTGAAACACTTGATGCGCTTCATAGGCAACTTCCGTACTTAAAAGCCATTTCTAAAAATCATTTATTGGTTGTTATTTTTTTTAAAAATACCGAGTTAGAAGCTTTTGCTGAAAAAGAAGCAAATACGACTCGTGAAATTTTTAACAAGACCATTGCTGAAAAATTTATTTACGAAAAAAAACTCATCGCTAACGAACTTCGTAAACACGGAATACAAACCATACTTACAGCTCCCGAGAATCTTACGGTAAATACCATAAATAAATATTTAGAAATAAAAGCACGCGGATTGTTATAGAATACTTTATTTATTTAATACTTACTCAAAAAAGGAGCTACAACTTCCATCATCGTTTGCAATTTATTTTGGGTTTCTTCCCATTCGGTTAGTGGATTAGAATCAAAAGTAATACCTCCACCGGCATAAAAAGTAGCCGTACTGTTTGTTATCTTCATACACCTAAGGTTTACAAAAAAATTAGAGCAAGAAGATTCTTTACAAATATTTCCTAAAAAACCGGTGTAGAATTCACGATTGTAGTCTTCATTTTTAATTATAAAACGTAACGCTTCATCTCTGGGTGTACCACAAACAGCCGGTGTAGGGTGCAATGCTTTGGTTATAGAAAGTAAATTGGTTTTATGATGATTAAAAACACCTGTTATATCGGTACGAAGATGTACTACCTGCCCTGCTTTATGGTTATACGTTTTAGATGCTCTTAATACAGTGGTGACATCTTCTAAGGTATTTAAAATAGACTCTTTAACAAATCGTTGTTCCAAAATTTCTTTCGCTGTCCAATGTGGTTTCTTATCTTTTACTATCTTTTTAGTGCCTGCCAAAGCCATTGTTGTAAATGTTAGATCCTTTGTTTGTAATAAAATCTCGGGAGTAGCTCCACACCAAAATCCGGTTTGAGGGTGAAACCAAACATATCTAAAAGCAGAAGGATTTAAGGAGAATAATCGTTTAAAAATCTCTAAATAATCTATTCTTTCCAGGTTAACTTCTTTTTTACGAGAAACAACTATTTTTTTTAGATTTTGGCTTTCAATGTATTTTATCGCAGTTTTAACTAAATCGGTATGCGTTTTTTTTTCAGAAGATGTTTCGTGTAGTTTAATACCTTTTAATGAAATACTATTGGTTTGAAAGACCTCTTCAATAACTGAAGATTCATCTTTAGAAATAAAAAGAGTTTTGTCTGAATATTTACTTT
>JALWYP010000261.1 GCA_026992695.1 Flavobacteriaceae bacterium | reverse complement strand
AAAAACCAGATTAGGGTATCTGTTATTTTCAATATACAACACTTCACTAGTTGGATTGGGGTATATTTGTAAAGTCCCTTCTTGCTCAAAATCGGGTGTATTTAATATATTTTTTATGGTTTCGGTAGTGTACGCACCCGTATTAGTTGGGTCTAACCATTCTTTTAATCTGGTTTCGGGAGTGGCACCTGAATCCCATGAAACGGCAAATCTGCCGTAAATATCGTAGTCATCATTGTTTTGAGTACCATTACAAAATGCTTGTCCGGCATAAAGTTGTCCTATTAGCCGCCCGTTTTGGTTAAACAAAGGAGATCCGGATGAGCCGCTTTCGGTTGTGCCTAACTCCCAACCGTCACCATTGCCAACAGACACACCTTTAATTAGCCAAACTTGTTTTCCGTTTGCTTCATCAGGAATGGCTCCAGTATCGTCTCTACAAACTTTCATAATATCGCCATTGGGGTGATGAATTCCAACTTCAAAAAGAGGCAACTCATCGGTTCTGTCCCATCCTGCAAAAGCAACATCCCATGATTCCGGAATGGGGTTGTAAAGTTCTACTAAAACAAAATCACTCAGGGAATTATTTGCCCTAAGTTGTGCGCCACTCATCGTAAAATTGGCAGCTATATCATCACTGTTTAAAGCCTCACCACATACCGGATTAGGGCTCATCCAATTAAACCGAACCGACCAATAAGCCGGATTGCTGTTCTCCAAACAATGATTGGCAGTAAGTAAATACGGTTTTTTTTCGTCGGAAGTAGTATTAACCAACACCGAAGAGCATAAATAACCGTTTCCTAAATTTAATAAAGCAACCGCTTTTTTTAGCGTGTTTTTATATTCTTCAAAATCATTTCCAATCGGGCAATTTACATCATAATTACAATCACCCGAATCATTTAAACCACGAGATTGTTGAACATACCTAGTTACTTCTCCCATACGATAACCGTGTATAACTCCCGAAATTTTAATTTCGGCTGTTTGTGTAGAATAAGAAGGTTGGTAATATTCTACCCAAATTTCATCACCTTCAATAAACCAAGAACCTAACACTTTATTAGGAGTGTTTTGGTTGCTTGTGTATGTTCTGGAAACATCGGTTTGCGAACCGTTATAAAGATACAACCTTCCACCTTGAGGTAAATTAAAATTATTAAAATTAACGCTTAAATTAAGTGCATTTGGCGATTTAATTCCCAAAAGCCAAACTTTGTCTCCGTTGGGTAGTGTGGTTACAGTGCCTCGTTGTTTTACGTTTATGATAACATCTCTAACAATGCCATATCGCCAAGGTAATGTTTTATCTAAATCGTTAATACTATCTTGTAGGGCAATATTTTCTAAATTTATTTCCGGTAATAGTATCACCGGACTTTTTTTTGTAGAAAGATTCCATTGCCAACTCACCGGAATGCTTTTATCCCATTGCTGCGCAAACGAAAAGGATGCACAACTCAAAAGAAAGAAAAACAAAAGGCGTTTCATTAAAAAAAGTTAATTAGTTGACATTTAGAGCAACTAAGGTAGTTTTTTATTTTAAATAATAAAAATTTTAAAATTATAAGGTCACCCAAAAAGCCAATAATGATATTGACAATTAGAACAGAATAATTTTTTTGCATTAATTCATCATTACTTGATAGAAGTAAGCTTATAC
>JALWYP010000260.1 GCA_026992695.1 Flavobacteriaceae bacterium | reverse complement strand
TTTTTTTATCATATTTAAAAACAAGACAATATATTGGACTTTCTTTAACATTATCTAAAGAAAGAACATCTTTTTTTTGCGCACAACCTGTTATAAACAAAATGACTGTTAAAACAGAAACAACAATATTTCTTTTCATTTACTATGAACGTTTATCAAAATTAATAATTTTCTAAAAGGTTTTTTACCCAATTTAAAACTTTTTGCTTTTGTGCTTCTGAAAGGCTGGCATTTCTATGAATAAGCGTATAAGAAAATAACGGCATCTCGTCATCTTTAATTTGTGAAGCAATAGATTTTAATTTACTCTTTTGTCTTCTTTTTGAATAGTTTCCAAACTCATTAAAGTTAAGTTCCTCCTTACCTTCGGCTATATGATTCGCCATAAACCAACTTCCGGGTTGTATTTTACTATACCAAGGGTATTTTGTATTATTACTGTGGCAATCGTAACACGAGGTTGTAAAAATAGTTTGCACATCGGCAGGAACTTGTAATGCAGTACTAATATCTGCAGGGGTAGCTTCTTCGCTACGATTGTATTCCACCGGAAAAAACTGAATGACTATCAACACTACAAATAAACCTAGTAGTATTTTTTTGACGTATTTTTTCATCATTACACTATTTAAAATATAATATAAAGACCTACAAGGTTATCAAAACCTTGCAGGTCAATATTCTATATTAATTAATTTGTTTCTTTACACTTCCACAAGTTAACATTTTAGAACCATAATATGGATTTTTTATATCTTTTGCTTCACTTAACCAGCTCTCTTTAACCATTGGGCAATAATCTACATAAAGTGTCTTACTTGTTCCAACAAGCGATATAATATCATTTATATCGGTACTAAGCGTTGCAAAATGTTCTCGTTGATGATCGATAGGACTTTTTACAATGTGTTCTGCTTGTTCCTGTGCATCTTCTAAAATTTCCATATATTCGGTATGCTGTTCTTTAGAAAGTTTTGTCATATCAAAATCTGAAAAAGCTTTTAACAAGTCTGTAGCTCCTGATGCCGCACCGGATTTATCGTCATTAACCAACGCATTTTTAATTTTTAGGTATGCATCAATCATAGGCGAAGTTGCATCATTTTTTTGATTGGTTTCGGTTACTTCTCTTTTTTCATTCATCATACCATCCTCTTTCATATCACCGTGATCGTGATCGCCATGGTCATGACCTCCCTCTTCTTTAACAATTTCTTTAGAATGTGATGCTTCCGAAGTTGATTTTGTTTCATTTTTACAAGCCGTAAAAGTTATAGCTAACACTGCTAGTAGGTAAATTGATTTTTTCATTTTGTTTTTAGTTTTAATTGTTTATTTACTGATTTCTATATTAAAGTGATGTATTTTAATGTTTATTAATTAATTTCAGTGTTTTGTATTTATTTTAAATCTATATTTCTTAATCGTAATGAATTAGCAATCACCGATACCGAGCTAAAACTCATAGCAGCAGCTGCAATCATTGGCGATAATAACAAACCAAAAACAGGAAACAAAACTCCTGCTGCAATAGGAACTCCTAAAACATTGTATATAAAAGCAAAAAACAGATTTTGTTTTATGTTTTTCATTACTGCTTTTCCTAAATTAACAGCTTTTACGATGCCTAGTAAATCGCCTTTTACAAGCGTTACTTCGCTACTTTCTATG
>JALWYP010000259.1 GCA_026992695.1 Flavobacteriaceae bacterium | reverse complement strand
GGTTTACTTCCCGGACAAGTAGAAGACGATGTGCTACAACTCATTCAAGCATTACCCGGAGTTGAAAGTGTTGATGAAACCATCTCAAACATAAACATTAGAGGTGGTTCGCAAAGTGAAAACTTATTATTATGGAACGACATGCGAATGTTTCAAAATAGTCATTTTTTCGGATTAATTTCGGCTTTTAACCCCGAATTAACCAAAAAAGTAACCCTGTTAAAAAACGGAACCAATCCAAGATATGGCGAAAGTACCTCAAGTGTAATCGCTATGGAATCTAGAAATACCCTATCCGATTCGCTAACCGGAATGGTGGGTATTAATCTTATTAATGCAAGCGCAGCCCTTTATATCCCCGTTTCAAAAAAAATGGGAATAGAATTAGCGTATCGAAATTCATTAACCAATCTTTTTACCAGTTCGCTTTACCACACATTTACAGATCGTATTTTTCAGAAAGTAGAAATAGACAATTCACAAAATACCAATCAAATACCCATTAAAACCCGAGAGGATTTTAAGTTCTTGGATTTTGGAACAAACATTTTGCTTAATCTAAGTAATAAAGACCAATTTAAAGCGCATTTTTTACTTCTTGAAAACGCATTAAATCTTACCGAAACAAATACTCAAAATCAACAATCGGTTACCAATGAGTTAGAACAAGAAAGTTTTGCTTTTGGAGCGTCCTGGAAACACAAATGGAATACGAGTTTAACTACCAATGTCTTGGCTTACAAATCGGATTACACATTACACGCCAATAATGACAATCTGTTTAGCAACCAACAAAAGTTTCAGCGAAACGGAATTATAGAAACCGGTCTAAAATTAGATGCGCAGTTGCAACCCGCTACGCATATTACGTGGCAAGGAGGGTATCAATTTTTTGAAACAGGTGTTTCTAATACACAAGATATTAATTTACCAAGATTTAGATTACACGAAAAAAAAGTACTACGCACGCATGTGGGTTATCTCAATTTTAAATACCATTCAACTCAAAATAAAACTGTTTTAAATGCCGGACTTAGAGCTAATTATTATGCAAAATTTAATACCTTTTTGGCTGAACCTCGCTTTAGTATTTATCAAAAAATAGGCAACGGATTTTCCGCAGAAGCACAAGGCGAAATAAAAAGCCAAACCATCACACAACGTGTCGATTTTGAAAGTGATTTTCTAGGCATAGAAAAAAGAAGGTGGGTTTTGGTTGATAATAAAGACACTCCCATTATTAAAAACAAGCAACTTTCGGTGGGTATTTTGTATAAAAAGAAAGGTTGGTACATTAATTTACAAGGATTTATTAAAGAGGGACTCGATATAACTACCAGAGAACAAGCGTTTCAAAATCAGTTACAATTTAGCAACGAAAAAGGTGACTACATTTCAAAAGGAGCCGAATTAATAATGAATAAAAAAACCGATTTTTTTAGTATTTGGTTGAGTTATGTGTATATGAAAAATAATTTCGAATTTTATAATCTAACACCATCTGTTTTTCCTAACAATAACGATATACGACATTCGGCTACGTTGGCAAGTTCATTTTCATATAAAAATTTTAAAATAGCTCCCGGAATAATATGGCGTACCGGTAAACCTTATACAACAGTTGTTAAAGGAGAAGAATACAGTATGCAAAATGGCGAAGAAATACTCAATTACAATAC
>JALWYP010000258.1 GCA_026992695.1 Flavobacteriaceae bacterium | reverse complement strand
TGGTTTAGCCCCCTATTTTTCGGACTTTTTTACTTTTGATATGTCAAAGATATAAAAAATCTTCGGATATTTGTACTACAAGAAACAACCGACGGCGATTTTTTATACCGTGTGTTGATTAGGATGTTTCGGCGCCGATCATCTTTATAAATTCGATTTCTTCGAAATCACTCGTACAAGAAACTGCCCTTAGGCTCAATTTTACCCGTATGTTGATAGATGTCACTGTGGGATATTTTGAGCTTGAACTTTATTTTTCTCTTTTTTTCATCCACCTCCATCTTTACAAGATTTTTATTCCATAATTCCCAAAAGGTTCTAGGCGATGTATAATCTATTGAACCATGTATTCTTGAATTATTGTATGTTTCGTAAAATAGTATTAGGTTTTGTTTCAACTCTTCTAATGACCAAAAATTGTATCTTTTTAAATGCCTTGACAAAATGGAGTGAAAACTTTCAATATGTCCGTTTTCTTGTGGTGTGTAAGGGTGTGTGAATACTTGATTTAGCTTATTTTCCTTGAAAAAATCTTGTATCATCTTGGCTGAAAATCGTTTGTCATTATCATTTCTGATTTCTATATTTATGGGCTTGTTTAAACAATCATTTGGTTGCAAGTGCTCAGTAATGATATGTTCCCATACTTGCTTAACTTCCTTTTTAGTAATTGAAAACGAAACAAAATGATATAAAGTAACTCTTGTAAAAGTATCAATTACAGTTAGAATATAAGCAAACTTACGGGCTTCTTCCACCCAAACTAGTTTTATATCCATTTCTAATACTTCTAGTGGATTCTTGGGAAGTACTTTACGATATCTTGCATAGGTTTTTTCTTGCTTTTTATAGCGTTCACCCAATAAATTGTGTGTTTTCATAAGTCTATAAACTTTCTTTTTATTAATGATAAAACCATCAGTCTTTAAAAAATAGGTCATTTTTATGTACCCATATTGCTTATCCGGATCCTGCAAAATTTCTTTGATATTATCAACAATTTCATTATTACTAATGCGTTCTCCATCCTTAGTCAGGGTAAAAGTTGATGGTGTAACTCCGGATTTTCCGCCTGTTTTCTTATAGTAATATTGATGCTTACTTAATGATGTAATACTTAGTGCTTTAGTAAGCGGTAAGCCTTGCGAGTTATAGCGTATTACGAGTTCCTTTTTTTCTGCAAGGCATACTTCTTTTTTATCAATTCATCTTTTAACTTTGATTCCAGTTCTTTCTCTGCAACGATTTGTTTTAGCAGCAGGTTTTCTTTCTCTAATTGTCTAATGCGTTTTAAATGCGCTTTGGTCATACCGTAATCTAGACCTTCTTCGCCCATGCTTTCAAGTTTCTTTTTCCAACTGTAATAAGTAGCAGGAAAAATCCCATGTTTTTCTAAGGTTTTTGTAACCCCTTGCTCTGAAGCTTCTTTCAGAATTGACAATTTTTCTTGTTTTGTGAATGTTCTTTTACTCATAATTGACAAAATTATTACATTTATTTAACTATAATTTTATCCGAGTTTTTAGGGGGCTAATACACCAATTTATACCGATTACACATTCAATATAGTCCAATAAATTGTAGTATTTTCATGTAGTATCGGCATAATACTAAATCACTTTAGACTATTTTACATTTAGAATTGGTATTATTTTGGACAAAATACAATTCCTTTTGGTATTA
>JALWYP010000257.1 GCA_026992695.1 Flavobacteriaceae bacterium | reverse complement strand
TTGTTACACTAATTAATGTGTTGGAACAAAATAAAGCAAAAATTGGAGCAGCAGCCATTTGTAATGGTGGTGGTGGTGCTAGTGCCATTGTAATTGAAAAAGTTTAATTTTTTTGTTGGATTAATCTATAAAAATGGAATTCGGTATTTGTATTCTTAATAGTATTCCACTTCGGATGGAGCCTTCTGATGCTAGTGAAATGGTATCTCAAGTTCTTTTTGGAGAGCATTTTGCAGTTTTAGAAAAGCAAAAACAATGGCTTTATATAAAATTGGGATTTGATGGTTATCGAGGTTGGATTGATTGTAAGCAAGTTGCCGAAATTACTGAGGCATATTTTGAGCAATTAAAAAATGCAGAAACAGTTTTTTCTATTGAATTGGTAAATTTTGCAACAACCAATAAAAAAGAATTTTTACCACTTTCTATCGGTGCTATATTACCAGAATATAAGCATAATACATTTCGTATTAATGAGGATGAATTCCTTTTTGAAGGGAAAACACGTGTGGTAAAACAAGCAAAAGAGAATGTGGTGGAAACCGCTTTTATGTATCTTAATGCACCTTATCTTTGGGGAGGAAAAACACCTTTTGGAATTGATTGTTCTGGACTTACACAAATGGTTTATCGCATGAATGGTTATAAATTATTTAGAGATGCTTCGCAACAAGCAAAACAAGGAGAAGTACTTAGTTTTATTGAAGAGAGTGAACCTGGTGATTTGGCGTTTTTTGATAATAAAGAAGGAAATATTACACATGTTGGTATTATTTTGGCAAACAATTATATTATTCACGCAAGTGGAAAAGTGCGTTTAGATCGTTTAGACCAAAGCGGTATTTATAACGAAGAAACAAAGAGACATACGCATAAATTACGTTTAATTAAAAGGATGTTTTAAACTAGAAATGCTAGTTAGGAGCTCCTAATTTTTTGTCTAAAATTCGATGCATATAATCTTGAATATATGCTTTGCATTCTTTTTCTATGGCAATCATTTCCTCATTTTTAGAATTAATGAGATTATGGGTTAAAGCATCATCCTTAATGTTGTAAAAACCAATAGATTTATTTCCATCAAAAACACAAATGTAATTTCCTTTCATAAAGTAAAATACATTTCCTGTATGTGTAATAACAAAAGGCTTGGTATTATTACTAATAAGACTACGTCCCCAACTTCTAAAAGGTTTTTTATAACCAACCATGTCTAATAAAGTAGGATAAATATCAATTTGTTGTGCAAGTGTTGTATCCATTTTAGCTAAAGAATTATCTGGTTTATAAAATAAAATAGGAACTGCAGAACGATTAATACCTTTTTGATATTTTGGATAAAATTTTTGATTGGTATGGTCGGCAGTTAATACAAAAATGGTATTTTTAAACCAAGGTTCTTTTTTTGCTTTTTCAAAAAAACGTTTTATAGCAAAGTCGGTATAACCAACTACTTGATGCATTGGAATATTTCCTTTTGGAAAAGTATTTTTATATTTTGCAGGAGGAATAAATGGATCGTGAGATGTTAGAGTAAAAACAGAAGCAAAAAAAGGTTCTTTTTTAGTATTGATTACTTGCTCCATATATTGTAAAAAAGGTTCATCCCAAATTCCCCATATACCATCATATTCCGCATCATTATTAAATTCGGTTTTTCCATAATAGTGGACTAAACCTAAAA
>JALWYP010000256.1 GCA_026992695.1 Flavobacteriaceae bacterium | reverse complement strand
ATTGGGAATATACCAGTATAGAAAAAAACTTAGACGATTTAAGCGACGAAATCTTAGCAAATAAACCTTTTTTAAATGTAAAGAAAATACATTCAGATGCTTTTCAACAAGAAAGCTCTGCGGGAGGAAATCGATATCCAACAGTAAATGATGCTATTGATGATGCTATTGAGGTAGGCGCTTTAATTGTTAATTATTTTGGACACGGAGGCGAAGACGGGTTGGCAAAAGAGTTTATTTTTACCAAAACAATGGCTCAAGAATTTCAAAATAAAGATAATTTGCCTTGTATTCTTACTGTAACTTGCGAGTTTACTAAGTTTGATTTACCCACACGTACAACAGCCGGCGAACTTACTTTTTGGAATAAAAATGGGGGTGCCCTTTCAATGCTTACTACCACACGCTCAATCTCGGTTTCACTTGGAGTAGAGTTTAACAGAGTTATTGCCCCACATCTTTTTGGTTACAACCAAAATATTCCGGTTCCTCCTGCTGAAGCGCTCCGACTCTCTAAAAACGAAATAAATGGTTCGCTACGTAGAGTGGTTTTTTATTTAGGCGATCCCGCAATGCATTTGGCTTTCCCAAAACCAAAAATAATTCTTACTAAACTTAATAACCAACCCATAGCACAATCTACCACCATTCTTAAAGCATTAAGTAAAGTAAAATTTGAAGGTGAAATACAAGACGAAAACGGAAATTTAATTCCTAATTACAACGGAACTCTAGAAGCAAAAGTTTTTGATAAAGAAATACAACGACAAACATTGGGTAACGACGGGGTTAGGGATAATAATAGCGATTTAGACGGAGATGGAAACACCAACAATGTTTTAAAACTTAACTTCACCACTTTGGGAGAAATAATTTTTAATGGAAAATCGTCAGTTACCAACGGGAAGTTTGAGTTTGAGTTTGTTGTTCCAAGAGACATTAGAATACCTGTTGACAAAGGTAGAGTAAGTCTTTATGCACAACGTACCAATGCGCTGGAAGACCAAATAGGTTTTAATGTAGATATTAAAGTAGGCGGGTTAAATGAAGATGCTCCCGAAGACAACATAGGTCCTACCATTCAGCTATTTATGAATGATGAAAGTTTTGTTTCGGGTGGAATAACAAATGACTCACCCATTTTATTAGCAAAAATAGAAGATGAAAACGGAATCAATACCATAGGCGGTATAGGTCATGATATTATAGCTATTTTAGACGGAGATGAAACCAATCCGTATAACTTAAACGAGTATTACCAAGCCGAAACCGATGATTATACCAAGGGTGCTCTCGATTATAAATTAAGAAATCTAGAAGAAGGATTACACACGCTCTCTCTCAAAGCTTGGGATGTGTACAACAACTCTGCCACCGCCGAAATACAATTTATTGTTGCCGGTGATGATAAACTTAAAATAACACGTGTCCTCAATTACCCCAATCCGTTTACAAACTATACCGAGTTTTGGTTTAATCACAATCGCCCATTCGAACCGCTTGAAGTACAAGTACAAGTTTTTACCGTTACCGGAAAAGTGGTATGGTCAAAAAATCAAATTATAACTACCGACGGGTTTCTATCTAGAGATATTACTTGGGACGGAAGAGACGACTTTGGCGATAAAATAGGAAAAGGCGTTTATATTTATAAGATTACCGTAAAATCTACGTTAACCAATAAGCG
>JALWYP010000255.1 GCA_026992695.1 Flavobacteriaceae bacterium | reverse complement strand
GTTTATTGTAATTGGATATTACTTAACAGGAAAAATTATTGATAAAAATTTTATCTATAAAGCCATTATTTACATCGGAATTTTCTTTGCTTTAAAACACATTTATCACGTAGCCTATTTTCTTTTAAATTACCAAATTAACATAACCAGAATACGAGGATTGTACGGAAAAGCAAATTACATTGAATTATTTGCCATGGTATTATTGTTTGGCAAGAACATTCAACAAAGTTTATCATTAAAGATAAAACACCTTTCGGTATTGAAAATTATTCTTGCGGTTTCTTTTATATTTTATTTTTCAAGAACAATGATGGTGGGAATTGCCATATTAATGTTGGCGATAAACGGATACACTAAACTTACAAAAAAAGGGATTGTTTATATTTTTATTTTTTTCCTCTCAATTGTGACGATGTATGCGGTTCTTTTTTCTATTGATTTGGATAGAAACGGCACGTCACTAGAAAAGTTTTTTTACAAGGTTAAAATAGCCCCTTCAGAAATTTTTACTTCAAAAATTGATGTAAGCAACCATGCAAACCTTTGGGATCACTGGAGAGGGTACGAAGCCTCTAGAGCATTTATGCAACTTGACGAAACCAAAAACAATATTGGGTTTGTAGTAGGCAAGGGAACAGGAGCGTTAGTTGACTTGGGTTTTGTAGCCCCTCTGAACAGAGATGGAATACAGTACATTCCTATTTTGCACAACGGGTTTGTTTATATCCTTTTTAAATCGGGAATAATTGGGGTTTTGTTGTTTTTACTTTTTCTTGCAATTTTATATCAGCAAGGGTATAAAAAAAATACTACGCAAGCAGGTATTTACATAAACAATCTTATTTCGGGAATAGCCATATATTATATATTTACAACACTTATTATTACAGGACCGTATAACCATGGCGATGTGGTAACACTTATTTTAGGAGCGTTGTTATATCATAAGTACCAAGAGAAAAAACAAAAGAAATTAGAGGCGTGTTACGAATAGGAATACTAGGAACAAGAGGAATCCCCAATTACCATGGCGGGTTTGAACAATTTGCAGAATTCTTTTCTGTTTATCTTGCTGAGAAAGGACATGATGTATCTGTTTATTGTTCCGGTTCACATCCTTATCAAGAAAAAAAATTTAATGAAGTAAATCTCATACATTGTAAAGATCCAGAAAACAAGATAGGGACTGTCGGACAATTTTTTTATGATTTAAACTGTATAAGAGATGCTCGTAAAAGAAACTTTGATATTTTGTTACAACTGGGATATACCAGTAATTCGGTGTGGCATTTTTTACTCCCAAAAAAGCCGATTATCATCACCAATATGGATGGATTGGAATGGAAACGAACCAAATACAACAAACCGGTAAGAAGATTTTTAAAAACAGCCGAAAAATGGGCGGTAAAAAGTAGCGATTACCTCATTGCAGATTCGGTTGGGATTCAACAATACTTAGAAAAACAGTACGGAGTTCAGTCTAAATTTATTGCCTATGGAGCCAGCGTGTTTAATAACCCCAGCCAAGAAACGCTTTCTAAGTATCATGTTAAAGCAGATAATTTCAACATGCTTATTGCCAGGATGGAACCCGAAAACAACATTGAAGTTATTTTAGACGGGGTTGCAAAATCGTCTAACAAAACACCGTTTCTGGTTATTGGTAAATACGATAACACCTTTGGAACGTA
>JALWYP010000254.1 GCA_026992695.1 Flavobacteriaceae bacterium | reverse complement strand
CAAACAATGTATTTAATCTTCCCGAGTAGAAAAACCAACAATCCATTGCATTGCATTAGCTTGGGTAGTTCCGGAACAGGAAAGACACATCTACAAAGTAAAGTTGCAGAGTTAATACCAGAGGAAGATAAAGTAGAAATTACAGTCTTATCAGCAAATGCTTTTTACTACTTCAACAGAACCGAATTACAACACAAATTAATATTGATAGAAGATTTAGACGGAGCAGAATCTGTACTCTATCCTTTACGTGAACTTCAAACTAAAAAACGAATTACTAAAACGGTTGTACATAAAGACACCAAAGGAACTACGAGAACCATACACTTAACAGTTGAAGGTCCAGTAAGTGTTGCAGGTTGCACCACACAAGAGAGTATTTACGAAGATAACTCAAATAGAAGTTTTCTTTTATACATCGATGAAAGTGCAGAACAAGACCAAAAAATAATGAATTACCAACGTAAATTAAGTGCAGGAAAATTAAACGAACAAGAGCAATTATTAGCGGCGGAGCTTCTCCGCAATGTACAACGAGTTTTAAAACCAATAAAAGTAATCAATCCTTATGCAGAATATTTAGAATTACCAAAGTCAGTTTTTAAACCAAGAAGAACCAACAGCCATTATTTACAATTCATTGAAGCCATTACTTTTTACAAACAATACCAGCGGACAATGTCCGCAGATAAAGAAACTGGGGAACTATATATCGAGACGACCATCGAAGATATTAAGGAAGCTAATGAGTTAATTATAGAAGTTTTATTGCGAAAATCTGATACCATAAACGGAGCAACACGAAACCATTTAGAAAAGCTTAAAATCTATCTGCAAGAGAATAATCAAACTACTTTTACCAATGCTGAAATCCGTAGAAATTTACGAGTAAAAGAAACTACATTAAGGCGTTACAACGCTCAATTACTGGCAGAGAATTATATCCAAAGAGTTAAGAAAGCAAAGACTAAAAGTTATTGTTTTGAAGTCGTGGACGTGGACGAATATAGCAATCTCAAAGAACAGATAAATAGTGCATTACAGAACTGTATCATACAAATAGAACTCGCTACATCGCCACAAAGTCGCCACCAAGAAAATGGCGAGGTTAAAAACGAGAAAGTCAGTTAGTTACAGCAACTCGCCACTAAACTCTAAAAAACACATACCGAAGTGAAAATTAATGAGATAGTATTTTGAAAAAATACGTCCTCGAATTAATCCCGAACTCGCTTCGGGAACTCTTAAAATTATGAAAAAACTAAAGTTACAAAACGAAGTTTTTAAACTATTTGTTAGCAATTACAAAGAGTGGTTAGACATATTAGGATATGCAGAAAGTACAGTGTATCAATTACCAATCCATTTACAAGAGTTCTTTTATTACGTGGAACAACAGCATATAAAAACACTCACAGGAATTACTACAAAAACCATAAAAGATTATTATCGAGAATTACAACAAAGAGCCAATGAAAGAACAAGCGGAAGTTTAAGTAAAAGTTATTTAAACAAGCATCAACAAGCCTTAAAAAAGTTTAAAGAATATTTACAAAATCACAACTATAATAACTTTAACATACATCTAAAAACGGAAAAAAATCCTACTGAAGAAAAGCTAAATATATTAACTCAAAGCGAAGTAAAACAATTATTTAAAGCAACCGATTACAGTCATAGCGAAAGCAGATTTAGATTACGAGAC
>JALWYP010000253.1 GCA_026992695.1 Flavobacteriaceae bacterium | reverse complement strand
TGAGCAATTAAAGCACCATGAAAGTATTAAACATATCACACTCATGTCGCATTTTGCATCAGCCAATATTCCAAACAACCACTTTACAGAACAACAAAAACAACGGTTTTTACAGTTTAAATACCCCTACCCTTTATCACTATCCAATAGCTCTGCATTACTAACAAATAACAACTTAAACGATGAATGGTGTCGTGTTGGCATTACACTATTTGGCGTTTCACCACTACAGGGTAAAGACGCAAAAGATTTTAACTTGAAACCCGTCATGACCTTAAAAACCAATGTCATTGCTATTAAAAATGTTAAAAAAACTCAAACTATTGGTTATTCTCAAACCTACACCACTAAAAACGATACAAATATCGCCATTATTGGTATTGGTTATGGTGATGGTTATCCATGGATTTTAACAGATAAAGCTTACGTAATAATCAATGGTGCACATGCAAAAATTGTTGGCAGGGTTTCAATGGATATGATGGCGATTGATGTAACTGGAATTAAAAATGTTTCAATAGGTAACCCAACGTTGATATGGGGACAAAATGGCAGTGACCAATTGCCCATAGAAATAGTTGCTAGCCATGCACAAACAATTCCTTATGTGTTATTATGCCAATTAACTTCTCGCGTGCATTATAAATATGTCTGAAAACAAAATAATTACTTATTTTAAATCTCAAGTCAAAACAGGTGAATGGAAACCCTTAATATGGTCGTTTCTGTATTTCTACTTCTTACTTACTGGTTATTTTATCTTACGCCCAATTCGTGAAGTTATGGGTGTCACCGCAGGTCCTGAAAATTACGATTTATTATTTTCTGCAACATTTGTTGTCATGTTATTGATTCAACCTATTTACGGCAAAATTGTTTCCACTTACTCACGCAAACAATTTATTCCGCTTATTTATGGTTTTTTTGCTCTTTGCATATTATCTTTATGGGCTACTTTTAACTATATTGGTACAGACAATGTCATATTGGCACGTATTTTCTTTGTTTTTGTCAGTGTTTATAACGTTTTTGTAGTCTCTGTCTTTTGGAGTTTTATGTCCGATGTTTACAACAAAAAACAAGGTAAAAGACTCTTTGGTGTAATAGCAGCAGGTGGCAGTACTGGTGGAATAACGGGGGGATTAATTACCGCTGCCCTTGTGCATAGAATTGGCACAATTAATTTGTTGCTAGTGTCATTTGGCTTTTTGTTACTGTGTATTTTTGCTGTATACAAGGTCAGAAAATTTGCCAATGAATCTACTGAAAACAAAGAAGCTCCTATCGGCGGTAGTCCAATAGAAGGAATGAAGCTCATATTTAGCTCTAAGTTGCTGCAACAAATTGCATTAATGACGGTAATGTCGGTGTTAATTGGCGGTATTTTTTACACCCTACAAGGATATTTCGTTAAAGAATATTTCCCAAATCGCGAAGAAAAAACTGCTGTTTTTGCCAATATAAACACCATTACCAATATGTTTACTTTATTTTTTCAGTTAATCCTAACACCTCTATTTTTGCAAAAATTTAAAATATACAAAATTCTAGGGATTTACCCCGTGATGATGATAATTGCTTTTGCTTTATTTGGGTTTTTCCCTGTACTTAATGTTGTGTTAGGAGGTATTATCATGCAAAGAAGCGGAGCATACGGAATAATGAAACCTCCTACAGATTGGTTGTTTACTGGACTAAATAAAAA
>JALWYP010000252.1 GCA_026992695.1 Flavobacteriaceae bacterium | reverse complement strand
TAATAAATGTTTCTAACAATAAATAACCACTAAAAAAGTTATAATTTTACACAAAATTAATTCTATCAATGAAGTATTTGTATTCCTTAGCCATATTGGGCTTTATTCTTTTTGCTAGTTCGTGCCGAAATGATTTTGAAACTGTTGCCAGTTCGGGTAATTTAACATTTTCTAAAGACACCGTTTACTTAGATACCGTTTTTACCAACATAGGTTCAAGCACATACAACCTAAAGGTTTATAATAAAAGTAATGAAGATATTAGTATTCCTGTTGTAAAACTGGCTAATGGAGAGAGTTCTAATTATCGATTAAACGTAGATGGTATTCCCGGAAAATCGTTTGAAAATGTGCAAGTTTTAGCCAAAGACAGTATTTTTATTTTTATTGAAACAACAATTGATATTCAGGATGTGGCTAATTCCGATTTACAATTTCTTTATACCGACAAAATTGTATTCGATTCCGGAAGCAACCAACAAGATGTAGATTTGGTTACACTCGTAAAGGATGCCATGTTTTTATATCCGCAACAATTTCAAAACGGAACTACCGAAACTTTAGTTCTCGGGCAAGACGACCAAGGAAATGATATTGAAGTTTACGGATTTTTCCTCGATGATACAGAACTGCATTTTACCAACGAAAAGCCTTATGTAATTTACGGATATGCTGCTATTCCTCCCAATAAGACACTCACCATAGATCCGGGCGCACGTGTTCATTTTCATGCAGATAGCGGATTTATAGTAGCTAACAATGCTTCTATCAAAGCCAACGGACTTCCCAGTACCAATACCGAAGCATTAGAAGGCGAAATCATTTTTGAAGGCGATCGCCTTGAACCCGATTTTAGCGATGTACCCGGACAATGGGGAACCATTTGGTTAACAGACGGAAGTACAAATAACGAGTTTAGTTATGCTACCATAAAAAACGCCTTAGTTGGGATTTTGATGGATAGTAATGACGGTGACCGAACTCTAACGCTAAAAAATGTACAAATTTATAACAGTGCTGCAGATGGATTGCAGATTAAAACAGGAGATGTTTACGGAGAAAATGTAGTTATTAGTAATAGCGGACAATCTTCATTAAGTTGCCTGTTAGGAGGGCGGTACACCTTTAAACATTGTACTTTCTCTAATTATTGGGCAAATAGCTTTCGGTCATTTCCTACCCTGCAAATAACCAATGCGTTTGCAACCGAAGATAATTTATTTATTTCCGATTTAATCGAAGCTAATTTTGAAAACTGCATTATTTACGGAAGCGAACAAAAAGAAATAGGTTTTTATAAAGAAGACGGTGCTACGTTTAACTTTAATTTTAAAAACAGTTTAATACGTTTTGTAGATCCCAACGGTGATTTTGAAGACGATCCCAACTATAATTTTACTAATACCAACTTATATACAAATTGTGTGTTTAATGAAGACCCTGTCTTTCAAGACACGCAAACAAATAATTATAATATAGAAACCGAAACATCTGCAGCAAACGGTATAGGAGATCCAAATGTAGCAGCACAAGTTCCTGTGGATTTAAATGGTGTTAATCGTAACGTTACAAACCCCGATGCCGGTGCTTATGAAAGTACGGTTTTTCCGGATGAAGGCGATTAATTTGTATTTTCGGCATAAAATTTGTAATTTTAGAATTCGTATAACCCGCCTAATTTATTTTAGGCATAAATAAACACTAACAAAATGATTAAAGCAAAATACCAAAGCGTACTAGACTTAGGTGAAAAATTAAACGTTAAAGACGGAGACGTTCGTGAAGAAAATGGAAGATTAGAAGTAAGAGGAACGGCTAAAACTCAGTATGAAAAAAATCTAATTTGGGATGAAATTAAACGTGTAGGAGGTGAAAACCCAACCGATATCATGGCAGATATTAAAGTTGAGGACGAATCTGTTTATGCGTATCATACTGTAAAAAGTGGTGAATCTCTTAGTAAAATAGCAAAAAACTATTTTAAAGACCCAATGAAATACACCGCTATTTTTGAAGCCAATCGCGATATCTTAAAAAATCCCGATTTAATTCATCCCGGACAAGAATTAAAAATTCCTAATCTGTAAAGAATTAAGAATTTATAATTACATTTAGGCTACTTAACAGGTAGCCTTTTTTTATGCTTGAAAATATAGATGTTTTAACCCTAGTTATTGTTTTTCTTTCAGGTATAATAGCCTTCACCGTTTCTACGATTAGTGGAGGAGGAGGACTGCTTATGTTAATCCCTTTTTTTAATTTCTTGGTGGGTGCCTCAAAAACGGCTCCAATCGTTAATCTTGGCGGACTTATAAGTCGTCCTTCTCGTATTCTTATTTTCCGGAAACACATTGTATGGAACGTATTTTGGTATTATGTTCCTTCTGCAATGGTAGGAGCTTTTGTTGCTTCTTGGTTTTTTTCGGAAGTAAAAATTGTTTGGATTCAGATTTTTGTAGCACTGTTTTTAATAAGCACTTTTTTTCAATATAAATTCGGAAAAAAAGAGCGTTCATTTGCTGTGAAATTATGGTATTTTATTCCGTTAGGCTTTCTTATTTCTATTATTGGAACTTTTACCGGTGGGATGGGACCTGTTTTAAACCCTTTTTATCTTAATGCCGGAATAACTAAAGAATCACTTATTGCTACCAAATCGGTAAACTCTTTCTTTTTAGGTTTGGCGCAAATAAGTGGCTATACATTTTTTGGTATTTTAACCAAAGAACTCTGGATATACGGTATTCTATTGGGTTTAGGCGCCACTATCGGAAACCTAATAGGAAAGCAATTACTTAAAAAAATGACGGCAAAACAATTTAGAAAATGGGTTATAGCCATTATGGTAATTAGCGGTTTAGTTCTTTTATACAAATCACTTACTTCTTTATAAGATTGTTAAAATTTACTTTCAAGAGCAATAACTCTTTTGTAATTGTTACTTTTATTCAAATTTTTCACAAAATGAATTATAAAATTCTACTAAGCACATTATTATTTTTGTCATTTATAGGTTTTTCGCAAGAACTAACTCCTGATTTACTAAAAGAGTTACGCCCTAGAAACATTGGTCCAGGTGGTATGTCCGGAAGGGTTACAGCCATTGATGTAGTTTCTTCAAACCCGGATGTAATGTATGTAGGAACGGCTTCCGGCGGCGTCTGGAAAACAACCGGAGGCGGTGTAACATGGAAACCTGTTTTTGAAAAAGAAGTAACGGCATCTATTGGTGCTATTGCCATACAACAATCCAATCCGTCTGTAATATGGGTAGGAACCGGTGAAGGTAACCCTCGTAATAGTTTAAACGGTGGTTACGGAGTTTTTAAATCGCTTGACGGTGGAAGAACTTGGCAAAATATGGGACTTGAAAAAACCCGACACATACACCGTATTATTATAGACGCAACCAACCCGAATGTGGTTTACGTAGGAGCAATTGGTTCGCCTTGGGGCGAACATCCCGAGCGAGGTGTTTATAAAACAAAAGACGGTGGAAAAACTTGGAAAAAAATCCTCTTTGTAAACAACATAACAGGAGTAGCTGATATGGTTATGGATCCCGCCAATCCCAACAAATTACTTGTTGCTATGTGGGAGCATAAACGCGATCCTTGGTTTTTTAAATCGGGTGGTGAAGGTTCCGGTTTGTATGTAACACACAACGGTGGCGAAACTTGGGAAAAACGAACCCATAAAGACGGTTTACCCGAAGGCGAATTGGGCAGAATAGGAATAGCAATTGCAAAAAATAAGCCTAATATAATTTATGCCTTAATTGAAGCCAAAAAAAATGCACTCTATAAAAGTGAAGACGGCGGATTTACTTTTGAAAAAATAAACGATAAAAATGATATTGGTAACCGCCCGTTTTATTACAGCGATATTTTTGTAGATCCTGAAAATGAAAATCGAGTTTATTCGGTTTTTACTTACGTAAATGTTTCGCAAGACGGTGGTAAAAACTTCACACAATTAATGCCGGCATACGGAGTGAGCAACGGTGTACATCCCGACCATCATGCTTGGTGGATGCATCCTTCAGACGGAAGTTTTATGATAGACGGAAATGATGGAGGTCTAAATATTACCAGAGACGGCGGAAAAACATGGCGATTTATAGGAAACCTTCCGGTTGCACAATTTTATCACATTGCAGTAGATAATGAGATACCTTATAATGTATATGGTGGTATGCAAGACAACGGAAGTTGGCGTGGTCCTGCTTATGTTTGGCGTGTGCAAGGAATACGAAATAGCTATTGGCAAGAAATATCCTTTGGCGATGGGTTTGATGTCATTCCCGATAAAGACAACAGCCGCAATGGTTGGAGTATGAGCCAACAAGGCTATGTTACCCGCTACGATTGGCAAACCGGAAATAATTATACCGTTAGACCTACCCATCCCGACCCCAATGTAAAGCTTCGGTTTAACTGGAATGCTGCAATCAACATAGACCCGTTTGATAATAACACCATTTACTTCGGAAGTCAATTTGTTCATAAAAGCACCGATAAGGGTTTAACATGGAAAATTATTTCACCGGACCTTACTACCAATGACAAATCCAAGCAAAAACAAGATGAAAGTGGCGGATTAACAATGGACGCAACCGGAGCCGAAAATTACACCACTATTTTAGTTATTGAACCTTCTCCCGTTGAAAAAGATATGCTTTGGGTAGGAACCGATGACGGAAAAGTGCATTTCACTCGCGATGGAGGAATGAGTTGGACAGATGTTACCAAAAATATAAAGGGAATGCCTAGCGGTGCTTGGATTCCGCAAATAAAAGCATCTAACAAGAGTAAAGGAGAAGCCTTACTGGTTGTAAATGATTACAGAAGATTTAACTATACTCCATATGTTTTTAAAACTTCCGATTACGGAAAAACTTGGAAAAGAATTGTAGATACAACCAATGTGAAAAGTTATGCTTTGTGCATTTTAGAAGACCCTGTTGAAAAAAATCTACTCTTTTTAGGCACAGACGACGGTTTGTACTTTTCAATTAATGCCGGAAACTCTTGGCAAAAATTCAACAACGGATTTCCGACCGTTTCGGTAAAAGATTTGGTTATACATCCGCGCGAAAACGATTTAATCATAGGAACGTTTGGACGTGCAGCTTGGGTGTTAGACGATATAATTCCCTTACGAGAAATAGCAAATAATAAACAACTTTTAAATAATTCTATAAACCTTTTTAAACCGCAAACAGCCTATCAAGCTGCGTACCAACAACCCACCGGAAGCAGATTTGGAGCCGATGCCTTATTTGTTGGTCAAAATAAACCACAAGGGGCTCATTTTAGGTATTATTTTAAGAAAAGTACAACAGAAAATACCGATAAAGAAGAAGAAAAACCGAAAGAAGATACACTTGCAGGGAAGAGTAAAGACAGCTTATACTTACGCATTTATAATAACGACAAACTCTTACGAACGCTTAAAAGAAAAAAACCGGATAGCTCAGGAATCTATAGTTGGGGTTGGTATCTCGATGAAGCAGGGATTAAAAGACCCTCACGTAAACTTCGCAAACAAAAAACCGAACCCGGAGGAGTACGTGTAAAACCCGGAATCTATAGAGCAGTTATTACGAATAATGATAGGATATCGGAAACCACTATTGTGGTAAAATCAGACCCGAGACTTAGTATTTCTCAACGTGCGATAAATGAACGATATGAAACCGGTAAAAAGTTGGAAAAGATGATGTTTTCGGTAACTCAAATCGTAGAACAATTGATGAATGCGAAAGATGAAATATCTAAATTTAAAAAGCAATTAACCCAAACCAATAAAGAAAAATACAAGCCGCAAATAAAAAAATCGGATAGTATTGTTAAGCAAATCAACACGTTGGTTGATGGGTTTTTAGGAAAAGAAGACAAACGCCAAGGAATAACAGCAAGAAAAGAAATACCCGTTGTACAACGTATAAGCACAGCAAGTTGGTATGCCGGCAGCCGCCCAAATGGGTTAACAGAAACCGAGCATCAATTAATTAAACAAGCTATAGAAGCATTAAAGAATGAACTGAGGAAAGCAAACACATTTTTTAATAAAGATTGGAAAGGCTTTATTGTAGAAATGGAAAAA
>JALWYP010000251.1 GCA_026992695.1 Flavobacteriaceae bacterium | reverse complement strand
AACTACTTGCAAGGTATCTGAAATTTGAAATACCGCAGCTATCAACATTAATTTAGATGCAATTTTCCATACTTCCAAGCTATCTGAAATATTATTTGGATTATCAAAATCTAAGTACAATTTGGGGAAATTATCTTTAAACATAAAAAACAATAAAGCAAATACCGTTGCAAAAAGCAAGGAAAGTAGAAATATAGAAAATGCTATGCGGCGCAATTCTTTAAATCGAAGCATTCCTTTTTGATTACCTACACGTATCATAGCCGCTACACTAAATCCCATTGCTACCATAAAGGTCATAGACGATAGGTTTAATGCAATTTGGTTTGCTGCTTGTGCGTTTTTTCCTAAAATTCCCGACAACCAAATGGCAGCGGTAAATATTCCTACTTCAAAAAACATTTGCATTGCCGAGGGCAAACCTAAACTTATTATTTTTTTAATCATTTTTTTTGATAATGAAAAAAACGAATGAATTTTAACGTAGGCTTCGGTCTTATAATGTTTAGAAAGCAAATACCAAAGGTATAGTACCATAATTATACGAGAAGCCAGCGTGCCTATCGCTGCACCAACTACGCCCAATTGTGGTGCTCCAAACTTCCCGAAAATAAACATATAATTAAGCACTACATTTACCAGATTAGCCAAAAGCGTAGCATACATTGGGTATCGCGTGATAGACATTCCGTCACTAAATTGCTTAAAGGCTTGAAAAACTACTAATGGAATCAACGAAACAGCCACCAAATTAAGATACGGTATGGCTAGTTTTACCACTTCTTCAGGTTGATGCATTACATGCAATAAAGGTTTGGAAGCAAATACCATTAGGAATAATAAAATTCCTAAAACAGTACAAAGAAACAGTCCGTTTTTAAACACGTTTTTTCCTCGTTCTATATTTCCCTCTCCATCTGCTTCGGCAATAAGTGGTGTAATGGCAGTAGAAAAACCAATACCCAAAGACATAGCAATAAACATAAAGCTATTGCCGAGTGAAACGGCTGCTAAAGAAGCAGACCCCAATTGCCCAACCATAATATTATCTACCAAAGCAACCGTAGTATGACCCAACATCCCTAATATAACGGGGGTAGCAAGTTTGCTATTATATTTAAATTCTTTAGTATATTGCGTTAGATTCAAAAGTATTTTTTTGGAAGTGGCTAAGGTATAAATCTTACATAAATTATATTTGTATCTTTCAAAAAACTTTTACGATGCCTAGTAAATTTAAAAATCCGGAAGCATATATTCTTCAATTACCTGCTGAACGGCAAGTGGTTATCAAGAAACTAAGAACTATAATTTCGAAAAACTTACCCAAAGGATTTGAAGAAGGCATACTTTATAATATGATAGGGTATTATGTTCCGCATAGTTTGTATCCTAATGGATATCACGTAAACCCGGAGTTACCGCTACCCTTTATTAACATTGCTTCGCAAAAAAACTTTGTTGCGTTGTATCACATGGGTTTGTATAATGACGAGAAGCTGCTAAATTGGTTTAAAACCGAATATCCCAAATATGTAAAAACCAAATTGGATATGGGAAAAAGCTGTATTCGGTTTAAAAAAATAGAAACGATTCCTTATCAACTAATTGGAGAATTGGTATCAAAAATAACTCCTAAAATGTGGATAGAAAGGTATGAGCAAGCGATTAAAAAATAGCTTTTTATTGCACTCCGTATTTATCTATTAAAT
>JALWYP010000250.1 GCA_026992695.1 Flavobacteriaceae bacterium | reverse complement strand
CTTCATATTTTTTCAAAGACTCACTATCACCAAGCTTTTTAAAAGTCTTTACAGCATCCAAAAAGTAACGCTGTTTTTCTAAAAGTTTTGCCGCAGTGATAGTAGCCATTTTATAATTTACTCGCTTTATAAGCGAAGCTCGAAAAACCCAAAATGGTTGGTGCCCCAAGTTAAAATAGTCACTAGAATTTACACCGCCACTAACACTTAAATTATATTTTATTTTAGTTGAAAATTCGGGCAATTTATTGTCACTAACATAGTTTATTGCGGGTGAAAGGTTTACATATGTTAATCCTAAATTTAATGCAATAGTATTGATTCCGGTATTGGGAGCTTTTACCCCACCGTTTGAAAAATGAGTAAAGAGCAAACCTACATTAAAACCTGAATTTTTAAAAATTCTTTCTTTTTGGTAGGCAATACTAACTTGTGTTGTAGCTAATAATTTGCTCCCAAAAGCAACATTTTTAATATTGGTGTCTATATTAAAAGGGTTTGTGTTGTAAGCTATTCCTTGAGCAATAGTGGCTTTAATTTTTCGGTTTAAAAAATATAAATTTATATGTCCCAGTAATGCTACGTTATTGCCTAATACTTTATTTTGGTTATCTTGATATAAAAACGAAACACCCCAGTCGGGATAATTATAGGCTTCCTCCCAATAATGCGCTCCAAAGGTTTTTTTATTATATTTTAACAAAATACCTTGGGGATGTCCAACAATGAGGTGTATAATATTCTTATTATGCGGAATAAAGTTTCCGTAAAAATAACTGGCTTGCAGCTCATATCCGGAAGAGCCATTCTGTGAAATAACTTGCAACCAATTAATTAATATAAAGAAGAATAAAAGTCTTTTCATGCTATTTTTGGGTGTGTAAAGATACTATTTTAGTATTTTTATGCTATTATTCTTTAAAATAGCACCAATGAAATTGTTTGTTCTCAGTATTGTTTTTCTCTTACCACTAACTTTTATCCAAGGGCAAGAAGCGGAAACTACCGGTTTTCCAAAAAAATACTTAGGTGTTTATACGGGAGAACTCACTATTTATTCAAACAAGGGACAACAGAAAATCCCAATGGAATTGCATCTTACCACCACCGACAGCATTGGCATTTACAATTATACGCTTGTTTATGGCAAAAAGGATAACAGGCAAGAACGTCCGTACACCTTAAAAACTGTAAATAATAAAACCGGCGACTACACACTTGATGAAAATAACGGGATTGTTTTAGACTGTAAACTAGTTGAAAATAAAATGTATTTTCTTTTTGAAGTGATGGATAATTTACTCACCACATTTATTACTTTTGAAAAAGAACATTTACTTTTTGAAATCGTGGTTACTCAAACGCTTCAACGAAAAGAATCCGGAGGTCAAAATGATTCGATACCAAAAGTATATTCGTATCCTATTTCGGTAGTGCAAAAAGCAATTTTAAATAAACAATAAACCGGTTTTCATTTTTAGGTTTAATTTGTACCTTTGTAAAATAAATTTGGAGGAAAGATTTGACTGATTGCAACCTCCTAAAAAAATGCTAAAGGCAGTATTACTTCCCTTAGCAACTTGCAACAATTAACACTATAATTTATTTAAACTATGGCATATTTATTTACCTCAGAAAGCGTATCTGAAGGACATCCAGACAAGGTTGCAGACCAAATTAGCGATGCATTAATAGATCACTTTTTAGCCTTTGATCCCGACTCTAAAGTAGCTTGTGAAACCTTAGTTACTACCGGACAAGTAATCTTAGCCGGAGAAGTAAAGTCTAATACCTATCTAGATGTACAACAAATTGCCAGATCTGTGATTAATAAAATAGGTTACACCAAAGGAGCTTATATGTTTGACGGAAATTCGTGTGGGGTGTTTTCTTCCATTCACGAACAATCTCCCGATATTAATCAAGGTGTAGAACGAGAAGATAAAGAAAATCAAGGTGCCGGAGACCAAGGGATGATGTTTGGCTATGCTACCGACGAAACCGAAAATTATATGCCTTTGGCATTGGATTTAAGTCATCTAATTTTAAAAGAATTAGCCGAAATACGAAAAGAAAATAAAGAAATTACCTATTTGCGTCCCGATGCAAAAAGTCAAGTAACTATAGAATATAGCGATGATAACATCCCACAACGAATCGACACCATTGTGATTTCTACACAACATGACGATTTTGATGAAGAGGAAGCCATGCTAAAAAAGATTGAACATGACTTAACAACCATTTTAATGCCTAGGGTAATTAGCAAAGTAAATCCGCATATTAAACAGCTTTTTAATGAAGAAATTAAATATCACATTAACCCAACCGGAAAATTTGTAATTGGAGGTCCGCATGGCGATACCGGACTAACCGGAAGAAAAATAATTGTGGATACTTACGGAGGAAAAGGAGCGCACGGTGGAGGTGCCTTTAGCGGTAAAGATCCAAGTAAGGTAGATCGATCGGGGGCGTATGCCACACGTCATATTGCCAAAAACATGGTAGCTGCCGGAGTATGCAAAGAAGTATTGGTACAAGTAAGTTACGCCATTGGTGTAGCCAAACCAACCAGTATTAATGTTAACACCTTTGGAACAGCAAAAGTAAATTTAACCGACAGCGAGATAGGAAAAAAAATAGAACAATTGTTTGATATGCGTCCGTACTTTATTGAACAACGTTTAAAATTGCGAAACCCAATCTATCAAGAAACTGCTTCGTATGGTCATATGGGTAGAACTCCCGAAAAGAAAACCGTAACCTTTACTTCTCCCGATGGTGTAACCGTTACCAAAGAAGTAGAAACATTTACTTGGGAAAAATTAGATTATGTAGATAAAGTGAAAGAGGCTTTTGGGTTGTAGTTTTGTGAGTTGGTGGTTTTTGGTTCCTACCTGCGGTAGGCAAGTCTGGTTTCTGGTTTCTAGTTTCTGGTTAAAGAAAAACTCTAAGTTCCCAATCATTAATCACAAGTGGGCAGTCTTCAGTTGGTAGTCTTCAGTTGGTAGTATTCAGTTGGCAGTATTCAGTTGGCAGTATTCAGTTGGCAGTATGAAGTCTTCAGTTGGTAGTCTTCAGTTGGTAGTATTCAGTTGGCAGTATTCAGTTGGCAGTATTCAGTTGGCAGTATTCAGTTGGCAGTATGAAGTCTTCAGTTGGCAGTATGAAGTCTTCAGTTGGCAGTATGAAGTCTTCAGTTGGCAGTTTTTTACTCAACAACTAAATCATCAATCGAAAAAATCGTCAGTAAGCGAGTCAGTATGCCAACAGTTGGTAGTTTAGAGTTACTATTATTCTACTTTCAGCATATTCACTTTTCGACTATAATGATTAACAAACGCTACTGTTTAACCAAGTTTGCCGAAGCTATTTGTTTTTTTCCTTGAAAGAAATAAACACCCAAAATTTTATCATACGATTTTTGTACTACAATACGTGTTGGTGGTTTGCAATTGGATTTTCCTTTTTCAATAATTTCGTTGAAGAATATTTGTTTTGAGTTTTCTTGGTCAAACTCCCACTTTCCGCTACAAGGAAAATCGGGATAACTTATTGTGATGTTATCTTTTGAATAATTAAGAACTACATGCCACGTTTTATGTCCTTGCTGATAGCCTTTTCCTTCCCATTTTCCAACAAGCCACTCTTTGTAAATACTATTGGTTTTTTCAACTCTGTTTCCGTTTTCCCAAGTACCTTCAAAACGTTTTCCTCTTGCATTAATATATACACCTTCTCCGTGTTTTTTTCCGTTTAGGTAAGTCCCAATAAACTTTGCTCCATCTTTGTAATAATAAGTTCCTTCCCCATTAAATTTTCCGTTTTTAAATGTTCCTTCATATCGTTCGCCATCGCTCCATTTGTAGGTTCCTTTACCGTTTTTACAATCGCCGGTACATTGTGCAATGCTATTAAAACCAATGCTTAAAAATAGTGTAAATAAAAATACGTGTTTCATAAAAATAGTAGGGTAAAAATTAGTTTTGTTTTGTTGCGTACTCAATAATAGATTTAATATTTTTCTTTACAAAAAACATTCGGTATAAACCTATTACAAACATAATGGGAGCTAATATAATAAATGCCCAGCCGAGAAAAAGTACATCTTTAAAAAGATTTATTTTTAGAATGGAGATTCCTGTGCCTAAAAAAAATACGCTGGATCTAAAAAAGGCTAAAAAAGTACGTTCGTTTGCTAGTCTCGTACGAACAATTGCCAGATTGTCGCCTAATTTTAAATTGGGATTATTCATAAATCAAACCGCTTATGTGGTATGCAAATATACAAATTTAAGCGATTTGAAAACGAGCTAGATAATATTATAATTTTTAGCTTTTTGTACGGCTTCAATTTTGCTGTGTACTTGCAATTTTTTGTAAATATTTTCGATATGTTTACGAACGGTACTGGGTGACAGAAACAGATTATCGGCTATCACGGTATAACTTAACCCTTTACTAAGTTGCTCCAGTACTTCTACTTCTCTTTTTGACAGCGAAATATCTTCTTTGTCTTTCTTATTGGTAACATTTATAGGATTTCTAAGAAGTTTTAATGTTTTTAACGCAATTGAAGGATTCATAGCGGCTCCTCCGTTTAATGTTTCGGTTAAGCCGTTGTACAATTCTTCCGGATTAATTTCCTTTAGTAAATAACCATCTGCTCCTGCTTTTATGGCATTAAAAATATTTTCATCATTATCAAAAGCCGTGAGCATAATGATTTTTAATTGTGGATATTTTTGTTTTACCATTTGGGTGGTTTCAATACCGTTAAGTACCGGCATTTCAATATCCATTAAAATAACATCTAAATTATGGTCATCTTCTAACTTTGTTAGTAATTCGCTTCCGTTTAGTGCTGTATGTTTAACTCGTACATCATCAAAAAAAGAAAGTTTTTCTTTAATTGCCGAAATTAAAAAACTGTTATCATCAACGATAGCAATACGAATCATAGTAAAGTGGGTTGGTTACATATATCAAATATACAACAAAACAAAGCAGATGCTATAAGGCATTTGCCCTATTTAGCTATACGTAGTGTTTCCAGCTCATCGTTACACAAATGCACAACAACTGGCTTACCATTAAAGGCATTTTTAGATATCATATCGCCGAACTGTTTAAGCATATTTACATTTTTATCATCTTTTTCTATTCCTTCTTTAACTACCATTCTAAAAAGGTAATTTCCGTCTTTTTTGTCTAGCTGAATGGTTTTAGGAGTTCCATCTGTAAAGCCGCTTGTTTTTAAGTAATTAGCCAAGCTTTGAGCATCTTCTTTAGTTACGTTTTTTGTATAAAACACGGATGCACCATCCTTTTCAACCAATTCATCTTGTTTTTCAAATTTGAATGTTTTTACCGTTTTAAACGTATTATCGCAAATCTCAAAATCTAATGGCTCTCCGTTAAATACATTTTTTGAAAGTTGTTTGGCAAAGGTTTTAAAAACCATATCTTTTCCTTGTTTAAAATCGTTTGCCACAACCATTCTAAAGGTTAGGTTACCGGTTTCTTTGTTTTTTACAAGCTGTACAGATTTTTCGTTTCCGTCTGTAAAACCACTTTTATTAAGGTATTCTCCTAATTTTTGTGCTTGCTCTTTGGTTGCTCCTTCTTTATAAAATACATCGGTACCGTCGAAGGTTAATTTTTCGCCATAATTGGAGCATGAAATAAATAATGCAATGCTTAAAAATGTGATAAATTGTTTCATAATTATTAAAATTTAATGGTTATAGTTGTTCCTTTTTTTATTTCTGAATTAATCTCTAATTTTGCATTACAATCTCTTGCTCTTTTCTTCATATTATGGAGTCCGTTACCCATTTCAACACTTGACATATCAAATCCTTTTCCGTTATCTGATATGGCGATTTGCAACTTATCATTTTTTTTATAAACTCGAATCGAAATATTTGAAGCGTCTGCATATTTGATGGCATTATTAACCGCTTCTTGAATAATTCGGTAGATATTCATTCCTTCTAACGATGTAAAAATACGATTTTTATTTACTTCCGGATTTATTGTAAATGAAAACTGAACAGTATTTGAAGTCATTTTTGCGTTATTAATGAAGTTAGAAATACGAGCTTGCAGG
>JALWYP010000249.1 GCA_026992695.1 Flavobacteriaceae bacterium | reverse complement strand
CAACCAAGCTGTATAAAAAAACTGATAAAGAAGTTCAAATCTTTTTATTGATAGACGAATTTAGTAAATATTACGATGTTGGTGTAGCTAATGACGCTTTGTTTTTGCTTACAAAATTGGGTTATGAAGTGAAAATGATTTCGCATTTAGACAGTGCCAGAGCCTTGCTGTCTAAAGGATTTTTAAAAGAAGCAAAAAAAGAAATAGATGCCAATATTGCCTTTTTTAAGGATAAACTTAATACCAAAATCGTACTTGTGGGCTTGGAACCTTCAGCCGTTTTAGGATTTAGAGACGATTATTTACATTTGGCATCCAATAAAAAAGTAGCCGAAAAAATAGCCAAACATACTTTTTTAATCGAAGAGTTTCTTGCTTCCGAAATAGAAAAAGGAGCGATTACCGCTTCTCAATTTACTTCCGATAAAGCCATAGTAAAAATTCATACGCATTGCCATCAAAAAGCATTGAGCAACCAAAAAGTTACTTTCGACATACTTAATTTACCCGAAAATTATACCCCAACGCTTATTCCTTCGGGTTGTTGCGGTATGGCAGGCAGTTTTGGTTTAGAAAAAGAGCACTATAAGGTGAGTATGCAAATAGGTGAGCTAAAACTCTTTCCGGCAATTAGAAAAACTACAGAAGAAACTATTATTGTTGCCAACGGTACCAGTTGCCGCCACCAAATAAAAGACGGAACGCAGCGTAGAGCCTTACATCCGGTAACGGTTTTAAGAAATGCGCTTTTGTAGTTTATTGGGTTATTTTATTTTTTTTGGTGTTTCCTTCTTTTTTAAGTGTTCATAGAAATATTTACGTTAGATTTTATTTCTCATCGGAGTATTTTTTAAAAATATTTTGATGACATTTTTAAACGCTTACGATGTTTGGTAAACTAAATATCAAAAATTTATTATGAAACCAACAAAGCGTATTTTTCTAAACTTGTTTATTTTAATTATTCTTGTTGCTTGTAGCAAAAAAGATAATAACACCCCCGAAGCAGATGCCATAGCAAATTATACTTCGCAATTATGCAATAACGTATCCGGTGTTAAAGCGGTATATTGGGACGGAGCAAACGGATTGCCAATGCCATTAACAGAAATACCGTTGCTTGAAAACACGCAAGGACAATTTATTCATAGTCAGTATCCGTATCTGGGCTTTCCCTTGCCGCAAGGATACACGGGCTTTGAAGTATATGATGAACTAACCGCAACCATTGGAGTTAACGTAATACGAAATGATAATCAGGTGGTTTGGCGATACGTTCCAACTTCCACATTTCCGGGAAATGCCACAATAACCGATGTAATGGCTTTTGAAATTAACCAAGTTCTTGCTTTTTACCAATTTACAGGCAGCCCGCAAGTGTTATGTACCGAAACAAGAACATCTACCGAAAACGGTCTTACTACAACCTTTAGCGCACGTTTTATAAATTTTGGTAATTATACCGCACTGTTTTGGGCAAATATCCAAAATGTAGAAGGATTAAACTCGGTTTTTGCTTCAACAGCTGTTTCGGTTGGGCAAGCTGCCGAGTACGATGATTTGATAATGTCTATTTTCTTACCCTTAAATTTCCAACTTTTGGTTATTGATAACGACGTATTAGATTCCGATTTAGACGGTACACCCGACTCCCAAGACAATTTTCCTTTTGACCCTACAAGACAATAATTTTAAAATACTTAAAAATATAAC
>JALWYP010000248.1 GCA_026992695.1 Flavobacteriaceae bacterium | reverse complement strand
ATTGAGAATATAATAGATGAAACAAAACCAAATTGGGTGATTTTAGAAACAACAAATCCGGTAATATTAAGTAACGTAATTGGGTTGTTAAACGGAATACCTAAAACAAAGAAAATACGTTTATTTACACTTGAAAAAAACAAGGAATACGATTACCATGACATTTCTAACATGCATTTAGGAAACCTAAACTTTACTTTTCCATCGGTTCAAAAACCCTACGATCATAAAGATGTAAACTCATTTATTGCAAGTTATAAAAATAAATATGGTGTGTTGCCAAATCGGTATGCCGTACGCGGTTTTGATGTAATGTATGACGTGTTGTTACGGCTATCGGTTGCCAATACCATTTACGATGCTTACAAATACCCAACTCAATATATCGAGAACAAATTTAAATACACCAAAAAGATGTTTACCGGATACCAAAATGAAGCTTGTTATATCTTAAAGTACAATCCGGATTTAAGTATTGAAGTAATTCAATAAAAAAAATAATTAAGTTTTTTTTACGTTAGGTTTTTATGAAGTTATTAGTTACGGTGTTTATTTATTTGTTTTTGTTTCATTTTCCTGTAAATGAAAAAATTACTTGGCAAGAAAACCGAAAACTCACTTGGGCAGATTTTAAAGCCGAACAAAAACCTCAAAACGATTTTGTGGCAAGTACAAGCTCAGGAATTTCCTTTTCTTATTCCTTTACATTTTCAGAAGGTAAGATGCAGTATGAAACTTCGGTTAGTAGTAATTTTTATCCGTTAGAATCTTGGTACAATCCTAAAGAAGTTACACCCTACATATTACAACACGAACAGGTTCATTTTGATATTTCAGAATTACATGCTCGAATTTTAAAAAAAAGCATCCAAGCGTATTCGTTTTCTAAAAATATTAAAAATGAAATGAACACTCTTTACAATAAGACCGAAATTAGTCGTCGTGCCATGCAAGATAAGTTTGATGCCGAAACCAACCACTCTAAAAACCACGAGAAAGAAAAACAATGGGAAGCCTATGTTGCCCAACAACTCAAAGCGTATGAAAAATGGCGATAGTACACCTCAACTCAATGCCAATCATTTAGTAGAGCTGGCAAACTATAAAATGCCATTTGGTAAATACAAAAACTACCGTCTGTTAGACATTCCTGAATATTACTACACTTGGTTTTCTCAAAAAGGGTTTCCGAATGGCAAATTAGGGCTAATGATGAAAGAAATGTACGAAATTAAAATAAACGGATTAGAAAACTTGCTTCAAAAATTGGTTAAAAAATAAAATATCAAGCCAAAATATACAAGTCAAAAACTTTATTACATATCAATTAATAATTAACAATTAATAATTACATTTGCATCCCGTAGAGTTATTGGTATGAAACACACAAAATACATCTTTGTTACGGGAGGCGTTTCTTCATCTTTAGGAAAAGGAATTATAGCCGCATCGCTAGCTAAACTTTTGCAAGCCAGAGGTTATAAGGTTACCATTCAAAAATTAGACCCTTATATTAACGTAGATCCGGGAACCCTTAATCCTTATGAACATGGAGAATGTTACGTAACCGAAGACGGAGCCGAAACCGATTTGGACTTAGGGCATTACGAACGGTTTTTAAACGTTCCTACCTCACAGGCAAACAACGTAACAACCGGACGCATTTACCAAAGTGTTATAGAAAAAGAACGAAGAGGTGAGTTTCTAGGAAAAACGGTTCAAGTAGTCCCGCATATTACAAATGAGATTAAAGAACGAGTACAAATTCTTGGAAAAAGTGGCGATTACGATATGGTAATTACCGAAATTGGCGGAACCGTTGGCGATATCGAATCGCTTCCTTATATAGAAGCTGTTCGGCAGTTAAAGTGGGAGTTAGGCGATGACAATGCCTTGGTGATCCACCTTACCTTAATTCCATACCTTAAAGCAGCCGGCGAACTAAAAACAAAGCCCACGCAACACTCGGTAAAAACATTAATGGAAAGCGGTATTAAAGCCGATATCTTGGTTTGCAGAACCGAATATGATTTGTCTCAAGACTTACGAAAAAAATTAGCACTATTCTGTAATGTACAACAAGAAGCCGTTATTCAGTCTATAGACGCATCAACTATTTACGATGTACCTAACTTGATGCTTGAAGAAGGATTAGACATAATTACACTAAAAAAATTAAATTTAACCCACTACAAAAAACCAAATCTTACAACTTGGAACGAATTTTTAAACCGACACAAAAATCCAAAAGGTAAAGTAACCATAGGCTTAATAGGTAAATATGTAGAACTGCAAGATTCTTATAAATCTATTTTAGAAGCCTTTATTCATGCCGGAGCCCAAAACGAAGTAAAAGTAAAAGTGGTCTCTATACATTCAGAGCATATAAACGAAAACAGTGTCAAAGAAAAATTAAAAAAATTAGATGGAATATTGGTAGCACCCGGTTTTGGAGAAAGAGGTATCGAAGGAAAAATTGAAGCAGTACGCTATGCAAGAGAAAATAAAATTCCTTTTTTAGGAATTTGCCTTGGTATGCAAATGGCAGTTATCGAATATGCCAGAAATGTTTTGCACCTAAAAGGTGCTAACTCTACCGAAATGAACCCAAAAACTCCGTATCCTGTAATTGATTTAATGGAGGACCAAAAAAATATTATAAACAAAGGGGGAACTATGCGTCTAGGTGCTTGGCAATGCCAATTAAAAGAAAACAGTGTTGTATTTAACGCTTATGGTGAAAAAAATATTTCCGAAAGGCATCGTCACCGTTACGAATATAATAACGAATACCGTAACAAATTAGAAGAAAACGGACTAATAGCTTCAGGAATTAACCCCGAAACTAAACTTGTTGAAATAGTTGAGGTGCAAGATCACCCTTGGTTTGTAGGAGTACAATACCATCCCGAATATAAAAGTACGGTAGCAAAACCGCATCCATTGTTTGTAGAATTTATAAAAGCCTCATATTTGCAAAAACAAAGTAAAACTCGGAAAAATAATTAACAAGACAATTTGACACTTTTCGGAAACACGGAAAGCTATTTGTAAAAGAATAAATCACCCAAAAAAGGGTATCATCACATGGAAGAAAAAAAATTAGACCTCAATACCATTATCGGATTTGTTTTGATTGGAGGGATATTGTTGTTTATGCTTTGGCAAAACCAACCTACTCCAGAAGAGTTAGAAGCTCAAAAAGCTGAAAAACAAAAAACAGAACAACTAGAAAATAAAAAGGATAAAGAAGAAACAACTCAAGATTTACCTATTGAAGAGGCTTCAGAAGAGTTGGCAATTGCAAATCCTACCGATTCGTTAGCTATTGAAAAGCTTAAAAATAAATTAGGATCATTTGCCTATTCGGCAACATTACCTTCTGCTAAAGAAGAAATTACTACAATCGAAAATGAAGTCCTTCAACTAAAGGTTAGTAACAAAGGAGGATACATTGTAGAGGCAAAACTAAAACAGCATACCATTTATACTGGTGAGCCCGTTTATCTTATAAAAGATGGGAATTCGTATTTAGATCTAGAATTCACTTCCGAAAACAGAACACTACATTCTAAAGACTTGTTTTTTTCGCCTTCAATTTCTAAAAACGGAGCCAATACGGTACTCTCTATGAAATTAAAAGCATCAGATAATGCTTATATTGAATACCGGTACGAGTTGATTCCTAACGATTATATGTTAGGCTTTAGCGTAAAAACACAAGGCGTAGAAAATGTTATTAATACAGCTCAACCAATCTATATGGATTGGAAACTTAAAGGCTTTAGACACTCTAAAAGTATTACTTATGAAAATAGATATACGCGCTTAACCTACGAACACGAAGACGGAAAAGTAGATAAATTATCACCAACAGGCGATGATGAAGAAAGCGTAACCGATGTAGATTGGATAAATTTTAGACAACACTTTTTTAGTTCGATGTTGTTAACCGATATTCCTTTTAAAGAAGCCAAACTAAGTTCAAAAAATCTTGTAAAAAACGAAGAAACAGATACTGTTTATACAAAATTATACGAAGCCAAATTATTGCTTGAACCAAAAGGAGGAGGTTTAAACTATACAATGAATATGTATTACGGTCCTACCGATTACAAAATATTTAAAAAATACGACCGTAATTTAGATGAAGCCATGCCCATGGGATGGGGAATTTTTGGTTTAATTAACAAACATTTTATTATTCCGCTATTTTCTTTCTTAACCGGATTTTTACCCGCAGGAATTGCTATTATCTTTTTAACAATAATTATAAAGTTATTACTTTCTCCGGTACAATACAAGCAGTATGTAGCACAAGCAAAAATGAAGGTTTTAAAACCGGAATTAGACGAATTAAAAGAGAAATACAAAGACAATAAAATAAAACTGCAACAAGAAACCATGAAGTTGCAAAACATTGCAGGTGCCAGTCCGCTCAAGGGTTGCTTACCGGCACTATTACAAATTCCGGTGTTTTACGCTTTGTTTACATTTTTTCCAAGTGCATTCGATTTACGCCAAAAAAGCTTTTTATGGGCAGATGATTTGTCTAGTTTCGATGAAGTTGCAAAGTTACCGTTTCATATTCCGTTGTACGGCGATCATGTAAGTTTGTTTCCAATTTTAGCATCTATTGCTATCTTTATTTATATGATGATGACGACAGGGCAAACCATGCAACAAAATCAGCAACCCGGTATGCCTAACATGAAATTTATGATGTATCTCTCACCGCTTATGATGTTGGTTTTCTTTAACAATTATGCAAGTGGTCTATCGTTGTATTATTTTGTTGCAAATGTACTTACCATTGGTATTATGCTTGTTATAAAATATTTTATAATTGATGAAGATAAGATTCATGCCAAAATTCAGGAAAATAAGAAAAAACCTAAGAAACAAAATCGTTTTCAACGAAAAATGGCAGAAATGATGGAGCAAGCCGAAGAACAAAAGAAACAGCAAAAAAAGCGAAAATAAATCCTCTTTTTTTGGTCTTATTTTTGACCTAGTTACTAAAACTTGTACAAAATGAAAACCAATCTTGTATTTCTTATAGTCATTGTATTTTTTTCTAAACCGCTGTTGGCACAAGATAAAGTAAACCGGTTTGACGAAAATGGAAAAAGACATGGTTTGTGGCAAAAATATTATCCTAACACTACTCAATTACGCTACCAAGGTACTTTTAATCACGGAAAAGAAATAGGTGAGTTTAAATTTTATTGCGAAACGTGTAAAGAACAACCCATTGCTTTAAAAAAGTTTTCTGAAAACGACTCGATTGCTCAAGTAACTTTTCTTACAAAAAAAGGAATACCCATTAGCAAAGGACAAATGGTAGGTAAGAGACGAATAGGGAAGTGGGTTTATTTTCATAAAGACGGAAAAACACTTTTATCTGAAGAAAATTACACAAATGGTCTTCTAGAAGGTTTAAAAATAACCTATTATCCTAACCAAGTTGTTACACAAGAAACCCATTACCTAAACGGCAAAAAAAATGGAATCGAAAAATACTATTCTCCACAAGGTGTGTTGCTAAAACAATTTTTTTATAAAGATGATACATTGCAAGGAAATGCAAAATATTACGATGCAGATGGTAATTTAATTATTGAAGGAACTTATAAAGACGGGCGCAAACATGGTTTATGGCGGTATTACAAAGGAGGAAAACTCATTAATGAAGAACGTTTCCCTAAGCCTTTAAAAAAAATGAAGAACGATTAACGTTTGGTAAATCCAATTAATTTACCTAAATTTAGTAACTGAAACTCCCCACATAACATATTGTTATATACGAAAATGAAGTAATTCCGAAAGGTTATAAAATTTGGAATTTCTTTTAAATCAAATAATACCAATTCTTATTATAAATCAGCCAAAAACTAGTTTATATTTTAGAATGGTTAATACCGATATAGAATAAAAACAGTTCAATGAGAAATCTGATAGCTGTAGGATGAACTAAATTGAATTCGTATTTGGTATAATTACAAATTAATGAACAGATGAAAGAAGATTTTCTACATTATTTGTGGAATTTTCAAAAATTTCAAGGGGAGTTACTAACGGAATCTAACGAAATTTTGGAAGTGCTGAATCCTGGTTTGAAAAATTCAA
>JALWYP010000247.1 GCA_026992695.1 Flavobacteriaceae bacterium | reverse complement strand
GATTGAATCTGTAAAAATGGTTCCTAACGGAGCTCCGGGTTTTTTGTTTTCTTCTGCCGGAACATAACCTCTTCCTTTTTCAATTGTAATTTCGAAGTTAAGGTTTACTTTAGAGTCCATATTACAAATAACCAACTCGGGATTTAAAATTTGAAATCCTGATATAAATTTTTGAAAATCTCCAGCGGTTAATTTTTCTTGTCCGGAAACCGAAATTGTTACGGTTTCGTTATCTACTTCATCTATTTGTCTTTTAAAACGAACTTGTTTTAAATTTAAAATCATTTCTGTAACATCTTCTACTATTCCGGGAATTGATGAGAATTCGTGATCCACGCCTTCAATTCTAATTGATGTAATAGCAAAACCTTCTAGAGAAGAGAGTAAAACTCTTCTTAGTGCGTTACCAACGGTTAATCCGTAACCGGGTTCGAGTGGTCGAAATTCAAATTTGCCTTCAAACTCGTTTGAATCAACCATTATAACTTTATCTGGCTTTTGAAAGATAAATACTGCCATAGTGTAACTGTGTATTAGTTATTATTTAGAATATAATTCGACAATAAACTGTTCGTTTATATTTTCGGGTATTTGGATACGTTGTGGAACAGAAACATAGGTTCCTTGTTTTGTAGCGTTATCCCAAGTAATCCATTCATACACGTGGCTAGCATTTTCTAACGAATTGTTGATAGCCTCAAGCGATTTAGATTTTTCTCTTACACCTACCACATCACCAGCTTTTAGTTGGTAAGATGGTATGTTAACTTTCTTTCCGTTTACGGTAATATGTCTGTGAGAAACCAATTGTCTGGCTGCGCTTCTGGTGGGCGCAATTCCCATTCTATATACCACGTTGTCTAATCTAGATTCACATAGTTGCAATAGTACTTCACCGGTAATTCCGGGAGCAGCTGTTGCTTTTTTAAATAAATTACTAAATTGACGTTCTAAAATACCGTAGGTATATTTTGCTTTTTGTTTTTCGGCTAATTGTATTGCGTATTCAGATTTTTTACCTCTTCTACGGTTATTACCATGTTGCCCTGGAGGGTAATTCTTTTTTTCAAAAGATTTATCATCTCCAAAAATAGGTTCGCCAAATTTACGTGCGATTTTAGTTTTTGGTCCTGTGTATCTTGCCATTTTAAGTTTGTTTGTTAGAAAGAAAAACTAAATTAAGGCTTATCCTCTAGTTTCTTAATTCTTTCTATAGTTTAAAAATTTATTGTTTTACTATAATAAACACCGAAACGAATCAGTATTATACTCTTCTTCTTTTAGGTGGTCTGCATCCGTTATGTGGCATTGGAGTTACATCAACAATTTCTGTAACTTCAATTCCGGCATTGTGAATACTTCGAATTGCAGATTCTCTACCGTTACCGGGTCCTTTTACATATACCTTTACTTTTCGTAATCCTGCTGCGTGAGCAACTCCGGCAGCATCTTCTGCAGCGAGTTGAGCAGCGTAAGGAGTGTTTTTCTTAGATCCTCTAAAGCCCATTTTTCCGGCTGAAGACCAAGAGATTACATCTCCGTTTTTATTGGTTAACGAAATGATAATGTTGTTAAATGATGCTGTTACGTGTGCATGACCGTAAGACTCAACATTAACTTTGCGTTTTTTTGTACTTTTTGAGCTAGACTTTGCCATAATGCTAGGTATTATTTAGTTGCTTTTTTCTTGTTAGCAACAGTTTTACGTTTTCCTTTTCTTGTTCTGGAGTTATTCTTTGTACGTTGTCCTCTTAATGGAAGACCAATTCTGTGTCGAATACCTCTGTAACAACCTATATCCATTAAGCGTTTAATACTTAATTGGACTTCACTACGTAATTCACCTTCAATTTTGAAAGTACTTACAGCCTCACGAATGTTTGCAATCTCTTGATCGTTCCAATCGTTTACTTTTTTGTCTTCGCTAACTTCGGCTTTTTTTAAAATATCTTTAGCACGGCTCTTGCCTATACCAAAGATGTACGTTAACGCGATTACACCCCTTTTGTTTTTAGGGATATCTACACCTGCGATTCTTGCCATAATTTATCCTTGTCTTTGTTTAAACCTTGGGTTTTTTTTGTTAATAACATATAATCTGCCTTTTCTGCGAACAATTTTGCAGTCGGCACTTCTTTTTTTAATAGATGCTCTTACTTTCATTTTTATTAGTATCTGTATGTAATACGAGCCTTTGTTAAATCATAAGGACTCATCTCTAGTTTAACTTTGTCTCCAGGTAATAGTTTAATATAATGCATACGCATTTTACCCGAAATGTGTGCGGTAACAATATGTCCGTTTTCTAATTCTACACGAAACATGGCATTTGATAATGCTTCGGTTATTGTTCCATCTTGTTCTATTGCGGGTTGCTTTGCCATTATACTACTGCTTTTCTGTTTTTACCTGTTTTCATTAACCCATCGTAATGACGGTTTAATAAATATGAATTTATTTGTTGCATTGTATCGATTGCAACACCTACCATAATGATAAGCGAAGTGCCTCCGTAAAACATTGCCCATCCTTGTTGAATTCCTAGAAGTTTTACTGCAAATGCAGGGAAAATTGCTATGAAAGCAAGGAATATAGATCCTGGTAATGTTATTTGAGACATAATTCTATCTAGATAATCAGCGGTATCGGTTCCTGGTTTAATGCCGGGAATAAATCCTCCACTACGTTTTAAATCGTCTGCCATTTTGTTGGTTGGTACTGTAATTGCCGTATAAAAATACGTAAAAATGATAATTAATAAAGCAAAAACTACATTGTACCAAAAACCAAAAATATCTCTAAAAGTTGCTTGTACGGTTTGTGCAAAATCACTTTCAGATAAACTGGCAACAGCTGAAGGCACAAACATAATTGCTTGAGCAAAAATAATAGGCATTACACCGGCTGCATTTAATTTTAAAGGAATAAATTGTCGCGCTCCAAAAATATTTTTTTCGTAAGCACCACTAGCCGTTCTTCGAGCATATTGTACAGGTATTTTCCGTACAGCCATTACTAGCATAATACTAGCTAATATTATTATAAACCATATGGCGATTTCTATAAGAATCATTATTGCCCCACCATTACTGGCTTCCATTCTTGAAACAATTTCTTGAGCGAAAGACTGAGGAAGTCTAGCAATAATACCAACCATAATAAGAATTGATATTCCGTTTCCAACACCTTTATCGGTAATTTTTTCTCCTAACCACATTGCAAAAATAGTTCCGGATATTAAAATTATGGTAGACGATACATAAAACATTGTTGTTTTGCCAAAAACAAATGCTTCGGCAGGAACACCTAAGGCTGAAAGACCAGCTAAATAGGAGGGGGCTTGAACCAAACAAATACCAATGGTTAACCATCGAGTAATTTGATTAATTTTTTTGCTACCACTCTCGCCTTCTTTCTGCAATTTTTGTAAATATGGTACAGCAATTTGCATTAACTGTACTACAATTGAAGCAGAAATGTAAGGCATAATACCCAATGCAAAAACCGATGCTTTAGCAAAAGCACCTCCGGTAAAAGCATTTAACAAACCACCTAAACCACCACCTGTAAATTTACCTGCAAATGAAGCAAGTTTATCGGCATCAATTCCGGGAAGTACTACTTGCGCACCAAAACGGTATACCAGTATTAGCCCCAATGTTAAGAGCAGGCGATTACGCAGTTCTTCAATCTTCCAAACGTTTTTTAAGGTATTAATAAATTTCATCCTTATTAAAAAATTACAGTGTTACTACTTCACCACCGGCTGCTTCTATTGCTTCTTTTGCTGAGGCAGTAAACTTATGTGCTGATACTTTTAATTTCGCTTTTAACTCTCCTCTTCCTAAGATTTTAACCATTTCGTTTCTACGAGCAAGTCTAAGACTTACCATAGTGTCAAAATCTATTGTATCTTTTACCTTTTTGTCTTCAACTAATTGTTGTAAGGTGTCTAGATTTACGCCTTGGTATTCTTTTCGGTTAATGTTTTTAAAACCAAATTTAGGTACTCTACGTTGAAGTGGCATTTGCCCACCTTCAAAACCTAATTTTTTAGAATAACCCGAACGAGACTTAGCACCCTTGTGTCCACGTGTTGCGGTACCACCTTTTCCAGATCCTTGCCCACGACCTACTCGTTTACCTTGATTTTTAACCGAACCTTCAGCCGGTTTTAAGTTGCTTAAATCCATTGTTTATATCTTAAATAGTTTCAACAGAAACCAAATGTTTAACTTTATTTATCATACCCAATATGCTTGGTGTATCTTCATGCTCTACCACTTGTCCTATTTTTTTAAGACCTAATGATTCGAGCGTTCTTTTTTGTGTTTGTGAACGATTAATTTCACTCTTCACTTTTTTTACTTTTATTTTTGCCATTGTAAAATTCTTTTTACAGTTTCAGCTAAGGCTGAAATTTTGTTTATCCTTTAAACACTTTTTCAAGAGAGATTCCTCTTTGTTTTGCTATTGTTTGAGCACTACGCATTTGTAGTAAAGCATCAAAGGTAGCTTTTACAACATTGTGCGGGTTTGAAGAACCTTGTGATTTTGATAATACATCATGAACTCCCACCGATTCTAATACAGCACGAACCGCTCCTCCAGCAATTACTCCGGTACCGGGTGCTGCCGGTAATAAATTTACTCTTGCTCCACCGTATTTTCCTTTTTGTGGATGTGGAAGCGATTTTTTGTTTAACGGAATTCTTACCAAGTTCTTTTTAGCATCTTCAATAGCTTTGGCAATGGCACTGGCAACATCTTTAGATTTACCCATACCGTGACCTACTACACCATTTTCGTCACCAACAACAACAATTGCTGAAAATCCAAAAGCTCGTCCACCTTTGGTTACTTTAGTAACACGTTGTACACCTACCAACCGATCTTTTAGTTCAAGACCTCCTGGTTTTACTAGCTCTACGTTTTTATATTTTTGATACATATTTCTTAGAATTTAAGTCCCCCTTCTCGGGCTCCTTCGGCTAATGATTTAACTCTTCCGTGATAAAGGTTTCCACCTCGATCAAACGAAATGGTTTCTATGCCGGCTTTTAAAGCTTTTTCGGCAATAGCTTTACCTACTAATTTTGCAGCTTCAGTTTTGTTAACTTTTGCTGTATCTATGTTTTTATCTCTAGATGAAGCTGCAACGATAGTTTTACCGTTAACATCATCTATGAGTTGCGCATATATTTCTTTATTGCTTCTGTAAACAGCTAATCTAGGTCTTTCTATAGTCCCGGATACTGTTTTTCTAATTCTGAAGCGTAATCGTTGTCTTCTTTCTAATTTTGATAATACCATAACGCTATTTATTATGCAGATTTACCTGCTTTTCTTCTTATTTGTTCGCCTACATATTTAACACCTTTTCCTTTGTAAGGTTCTGGTTTACGGAAAGCGCGAATTTTGGCAGCTACTTGCCCAACCAATTGTTTGTCAAAAGATGTTAGTTTAATAATAGGATTTTTTCCTTTTTCGGAAACGGTTTCTACTTTAACTTCGGGAGCGACATTTAGTACGATATTATGAGAATATCCTACTGCAATATCTAATCTTTGTCCTTGATTGGAAGCTCTGTATCCTACTCCTACTAATTCGAGTTCTTTTGTCCATCCTTTTGAAACACCTTCAATCATATTATAAACCAAGGATCGGTACAAACCGTGTTTCGATTTGTTTTCTTTGGTTAATGAATTGGGTTTCAGTATAATTTTACCGTCTTCGTCTTTTTCTATAGTTACACCAGAGTATTCTTGTGTTAACTCACCTAATTTTCCTTTTACGGTTATTACATTGTCTTTTATATCGACTGTAACACCGTCTGGGATTGCTACTGGGTTATTACCTATTCTTGACATTTTTGTCTGTATTTTTTAGTATACGTAACATAAAACTTCACCACCTACATTTTCAGCTTTAGCTTGTTTAGCCGTCATTACCCCATGCGAGGTAGAGACAATAGCTATTCCTAAACCGTTAAGCACACGAGGCATTTCTTGTGAGTTGGCATATTTACGTAAACCGGGTTTACTTACTCGTTGTATTTTTTTGATAACAGGGTCTTTACTTAATCTATCATATTTTAAGGCTATTTTAATAGTACCCTGAGCACCATTATCGTCTTCAAATTTATAACTAAGTATATACC
>JALWYP010000246.1 GCA_026992695.1 Flavobacteriaceae bacterium | reverse complement strand
TTTCATAAACATTGCTTCTCAAAAAAACTTTGTTGCGTTGTATCACATGGGTTTGTATAATGACGAGAAGCTGCTAAATTGGTTTAATACCGAATATCCCAAATATGTAAAAACCAAATTGGATATGGGAAAAAGCTGTATTAGGTTTAAAAAAATAGAAACGATTCCTTATCAACTAATTGGAGAATTGGTATCAAAAATAACTCCTGAATTGTGGATAGAAAGGTATGAGCAAGCGATTAAAAAATAGATTTTTATTGCACTCCGTATTTATCTATTAAATAAACCAGACTTGCCATTGTAAATGCACCTAGTTCCAGTTCGCGTTTGTTTACTGCATCCATCGTGTCTATGGCAGTATGATGGTAATCAAAATACCGTTGTGAGTCGGGTCGAAGTCCGGCTAATACAATTCCGGAATCTTTTTTTAGTTTGCTTACGTCGGCACCGCTTCCTCCTTTTTCAAAATAATGAATGAGATAGGGTTTAAAAAGTGGTTTCCAGCTTAAAATTTGATTAAAATTTTTGTCATCACAATCAAAACTAAATCCTCTGGGTGTAAAACCTCCGGCATCGCTTTCTAAGCCAAATACGTGATTTTCATTTTTAGATTTTGCTTCGGCAGCATATTTTTTTGCACCGCGTGAACCGTTTTCTTCATTCATAAATAACACGACTCTAATGGTGTGCTTGGGTTTGTAGTTTAAGAGTTTAAACAATCGTAAAACTTCCATAGATTGTACCACTCCGGCTCCGTCGTCTTGTGAACCGTCACCTAAATCCCAAGAATCCAAATGCCCTCCCACTACCATAATTTTATCGGGATATGTGCTTCCTTTTATTTCACCAATAACGTTATACGATTTTACATCGGGATGGGTTTTACAACTTTGTTTAAAGTAAAAAAGTAAATCGGGTTGTAATTTTAGGGTACTACTTAAATAATTCGCTCCGTTTGTACTTATGGCACAAGCAGGAATTTGTTTGTCTTTTGGTATATCGCCATAACTCATTACTCCAGTATGCGGATAATCGTCTTGTCGGGTTGTCATCGATCGTACAATAACACCTACTGCTCCGTATTTAGCGGCTTCTTTTGCTCCGGAATATCGTTGGTTTACGGCTCCTCCGTAAGCTGGTCCTGTCCAAATTAAATTGGCTTGCATGGGGCGATTAAAAAAAACGATTTTTCCTTTTATTTTTTCTTCTCCAAGTGCTTTCAACTCTTCAAAATCTTTTACCTCTACTACTTGCGCTTTTAGTCCCAACGAATTTGTTGCTATTGAGCCTCCCAATGCACAGATATTTGTTGTGGTAGTATTTCCCGGAGATGTTTCAATGTAGGCATATTCTTTTGTTCCACGTGTCCATCTGGGAACCATTACGGGTTGAAGCCAAACTTTATCTAACCCTAATGTTTCGAGTTGCTCTTTGGTATATTGCACGGCTTTTTCGGCTCCTAACGATCCGGAAAGTCTGCTTCCTATTTCGTTGGATAGGTATTCTAACCACTCGTAACTTTTTCCGTTAAGTAAGGATGCATCAAATAGTTTTTTAAGCATAATAGAATCTTGTTTTTCTTCTTTTTGAGAAAAAACGGAAGTTCCTATTGCAAGGCTAATTAAAATGGAAAGGATGGTGTGTTTATTCATTTTTAAGTTGTTTTTTATAATCTTCTATTTGGGCTTTAATTTCCGGATCTAATTCGGGTTCTTTAATATCGGAATAATTAGCTAATTCTTGTAGTAAAATACTTGCTACCAGAAGTCTTGCCGCTGGTTTATTATCTGCCGGTATGGTGTACCAAGGTGCGTGCGGTTTAGAGGTTCGGTTTAACAAATCTGTATAGCACTGTTGGTATTTGTCCCAGAGAGCCCGTTCTTTTAAATCGCCGGGAGAAAATTTCCAATTCTTATTGGGTTTATTCAACCTGCGGAGCAAACGATTTTTTTGTTCTTCTTTAGAAAGGTTTAAAAAGAATTTAAAAATGATGGTTCCGTTTTGAGCTATTGTTTTTTCAAAAGCATTAATTTGTTCAAAACGTTTGCTCCAAAAATCATCATTTATATCATCAACACTATGAACATTTGGTAATTTTTCTCCTAAAATATAATCAGGGTGAACACGTGTAACCAAAACATTTTCATAATGCGTTCGGTTAAAAACACCAAATTTTCCACGTTCGGGAAGCGCAATATAATGCCGCCAAAGGTAGTCGTGTTTTCGTTCTAATTCAGTGGGAACTTTAAAACTGTGTACGACAACACCTCTAACATTGAAGTCTTTAAAAACTTCACGTATTAAGCTATCTTTTCCGGCAGTATCCATTCCCTGTAAGCAAATTAGCACGCTGTATTTGCCATGTGCATAGAGTTTGTCTTGAAATTTACCTAATTCACGTCTGGTTTTTTTAAGTTGCTTTTCCAGTTCTTTTTCCGAAAGTGAAAAATCTTCGTAGGTTTTTTGTTTTAACTCGTCTTCGGTAACCGGTTTTGTAATCTTATATTTTTTATAGTTTATCATGGTGTTTTTTTTGAGTTTCTCCCTCTCTTCAGTATTGAGTATTCATTCGTGAGTGGTAAGTCGTGAATCGTGTCATTGTCTTGTTTCGAAAAAATCGTCAATTTCGGTATTCTCGATACTTTCAACAAGTTGAAAATCTACCTGTTGTTAGACAGGCTCCAATACCTTTTTGTTTCTGGTTTGTGGTTTCTGGTTTTGTATATTCTTAAATATGGTTGTCACCTAGTTTAATTTTTTAAATTCTGTTTTCAATCCTACAAAGTCGCCCTCACTTCTTCCTTCTGAAACCTTACAGGACAGCTTCTTACTTACTGGCAAATAGTTTTACATCTTCTTCGCTTATTTCGGTTCCGCCTAAAATAATAAGGCGTTCTACTACATTTCGTAATTCTCTTATGTTTCCTGTCCAATCGTATTGTTGGAGTAAAGCTATGGCTTTTTTAGCAAATTTTTTGGGTGTAATGCCTTGTTCTTTTGCAATTTTATCGGCAAAGTATTCAATTAATAGCGGGATATCTTCTCTGCGTTCGTTTAGCGAGGGTACTTTTATTAAAATTACTGCCAATCTGTGGTATAAATCCTCTCGAAATCGTCCTTCGGCAATTTCTTTTTTTAAATCTTTATTGGTAGCGGCTAATACTCTAACATTTACTTTAATATCTTTATCGCTTCCTACTCGTTGCACTTTATTTTCTTGCAAGGCTCGTAACACTTTAGCTTGTGCCGAAAGGCTCATATCGCCAACTTCATCGAGAAAAATGGTGCCGTGGTTAGCTGCTTCAAATTTACCGGCTCGGTCTTTTGCCGCACCTGTGAAACTTCCTTTTTTGTGCCCAAAAAGTTCGCTTTCAATAAGTTCAGAAGGTATGGCGGCACAGTTTACTTCAATAAACGGATGGTTACTTCGGTCGCTTTTTTGATGCAACCAATGTGCTACCAACTCTTTACCTGTACCGTTTTCGCCGGTTATAAGTACTCGCGCTTCGGTTGGAGCTACTTTTTCAATCATCTCTTTTATGTGATTAATGGGTTTAGACCCGCCAATCATCTCATAGTTTTTACTTACTTTCTTTTTTAATCGTTTGTTTTCAACCACGAGTTCTTTTCGGTCTAAAGCAATTCGAACGGTGTTGAGCAAACGGTTTAAATCGGGTGGTTTTGATATGTAATCAAAGGCTCCGAGTCGCATTGTATTTACCGCAGTTTCTAAATCGCCATGTCCTGAAATCATTACCATTGGTATTTCGGGTTTTATTTTTTTTACGGCTTCCAATACCTCAACGCCATCCATTTTAGGCATTTTAATATCGCATAAAACAAGATCAAAATCTTCGTTTTTTATTTTTTCAATTCCTTGTAAACCGTCTTCGGCTTCAAAAACTTCGTAAGTATCATTTTCTTCCGAAAGTATTTTTGTTAATACTCTTCTAATTGCTGCTTCATCTTCTATGATAAGTATCTTAGACATAATAGTTTATTTTTTTGTTTGAAAAATATGTACGTCTCTTTGCGGAAACGGAATGGTAATATTGTTTTTTCTAAATAATTCATCAATTGTAAAACGTATATCACTTTTAATAAAAGGAACATGAAAACTATCGCTTATAAAAAAGTAAACCGTAAAAATTAGTGCCGAATCACCAAAATCTTCAAAAGCTACAAATGGCTTGGGTTGTTTAAGCACCTTTGCTTCCTGTTTTACACTTTGCAACAAAAGGGTTTTAACCAATTGTGTGTCACTTCCATAAGCTACACCAACCGTAACCGATTCGCGAGTTATTTTTCTGTCTTGTGTAAAGTTATAAATCGTTTCGGTAATAAACTTATGGTTAGGAATTATGATAATTTTATCGTCGCGAGTAAGAGCTCTTGTTGTGCGTAATTTTATCTCTACTATTTTACTCACTCTTCCATCTACTTCTATAATGTCTCCTACTAATAATGATTTATCCAAAATAATAAACACACCTCCCAATACATCTTGAAATAATTGTTGAAGTGCTAAACCAACTCCTACTAATAATGCAGCCGAAGCAGCAAGAAAAGGGGTGACATTTACACCCGCAATACTTAATACTGAAAATGCTACAATTATATAGGCTATGTATTTTATAAAATTAAAAATACTGATAAACTTGCGTTTATCAGGTTCGTCCATTTTACGGGTTAGAATTTTTCTAGACCACTTTAAAATAAAGCTGGTAATAAAAAAAGAAACAAAAACCAAAAGTAAAAGACCGATGGTGATATGAACCTGTTTATCGCCTTCACCAAAATGAAATCCGAGATTTAAAAAATCTTTTATTCCTTCCCAGATATCTTGAAATATGTGGGAAGACGTGTTTTTTATTTCTTCAGTAATTTTTTTGTCTTGCATGGATTAATATTTAAGCCATTTAATTAGTTCTTTGTAGGTAGGTTTTTTTCCGTACATTAAAATTCCTACTCGATATATTTTTGCTGCAAACCAAACGGTTGCCATAAAGGTAGCAAACAAAATGAGTAATGAAACTATTTGTTGCCATAATGGTACACCAAACGGAATACGCATTAACATTACAACAGGTGAGGTAAACGGAACAAAAGAAAACACTTGTGCTACGGTACCATGAGGGTCTTCAATAACTGTAAAGAAACCCACATAAATTCCTAAAATTAAAGGTAATAAAATAGGCAACATAAATTGTTGTGTATCGGTTTCGCTATCAACAGCAGCTCCAATTGCGGCATATAATGAGCTGTATAATAAATAACCTCCTATAAAAAAGAAAAGGAACATAATGACTAAGTTGGTAACCGGGAGATTATGTAATTCTACCATTGCAGTTCGCACCATTTCTTGCATATCTTGCCCTGATGCTTGCATCATCATTTCTTGTTGCGGACTTTGTATTGAAGAGGTATCGATTCCTAAAATTGCAGGGACTACCATGCTTAAAACTCCCAGAAGAATAATCCAAGCAAAAAATTGGGTGATTCCGGCTAAGGAAGTGCCTATTATTTTACCCAGCATTAGTTTAATGGGTTTTACCGAAGAAATGATAACTTCGATAATGCGGCTGGTTTTTTCTTCAATTACGCTACGCATAATCATATTACCGTAAATGATGATAAACATAAAAAGTAAATAACCTGCTGCGCCACCAAAAATAAGTTTTAACCTGGCTCCAATTTTTGAAGTTTCTTCGCCGGTAAATGTTTCTAATTTTGGAGATACATCTATTTTTAAATCTTCAATTTTTTTAGCATCAATACCGGCTTCTTTTAGTTTGATATTATTTACTTTTTCTTCTAATGATTTTTCAATTTTTTTCATAACCACAAGCGATGGAGATTCTTCTGAATAAAAGATTATTGAATTTGAAAAATCATCAATATTTGTGGTTTTAGGGATGTATAAAAGTCCGTATTTTTTTTGTTCTTGAACTAATTTTTTAGCCTCTTCAACAGAAATATCTTCCATTGGTGAAAAGATAATTTTTTCTTCTTTTTTACCCGAAAAATCGGAAATAAATAAACCGCTTTTGTCCAATACTGAAACTTGGTACGTTTTATCGTTATTTAGTTGTGATAAATAAGCGACCAAACTAAAAATCCCTACCATTAATAACGGGCTTAAAAACGTCATAATAATAAAGGACTTATTTCTAACTTTAGTTAGGTATTCTCTTTTTATAA
>JALWYP010000245.1 GCA_026992695.1 Flavobacteriaceae bacterium | reverse complement strand
GCCTATTGTTATTCATTGCAGAAATGCCTTTAACGCAGTCTTTGAAGTATTAGAAACCGAAAAAAGTGAGGATTTGTTCGGAATTTTTCATTGCTTTACCGGAACGTATGAGCAAGCTCAACAAGCTATTTCGTATAACATGAAGTTGGGAATAGGAGGTGTTGTTACATTTAAAAACGGAAAAATAGACACTTTTTTACATACCATTCCTATAGAGCATATTGTTTTAGAAACCGATTCGCCATATTTAGCACCGGTACCTTATAGAGGAAAACGAAATGAAAGTAGTTACCTGTCTATAATTTGTGAAAAAGTAGCACTCTTATACAATATAAAACCGGAAGAAGTTGCCAAACAAACCACTAAAAACGCAATACAAGTTTTTAAAAACACGCAAATATGAAACAAAAACCCAACATATTGCTTATTTATACCGGAGGGACTATAGGTATGATTAAAGACTTTAAAACCGGAGCGTTAAAAAACTTCAACTTTAAAGATTTATTAAAACACATACCCGAACTTAATCTGCTAGACTGTACTATTAGCACGGTAAGTTTTAAAAAACCCATCGATAGCTCTAATATGAACCCTACTCATTGGGTAAAGTTAATAACTATTATTGAGAAACAGTATCCGCATTATGACGGTTTTGTTGTCCTCCACGGTAGCGATACCATGTCTTACACCGCTTCAGCATTAAGTTTTATGATAGAAAACTTAACAAAGCCTATCCTATTCACAGGGTCGCAACTTCCCATAGGAGATTTACGAACCGATGCCAAAGAAAATTTAATAACTGCCATACAATTAGCCTCATTACAAGAAAACAACAAACCTGTTGTTAATGAAGTAGGTTTGTATTTTGAATACAAATTGTACAGAGCAAACCGAACAACAAAAGTAAATGCCGAGTATTTTGAAGCTTTTAACTCACCTAATTATCCGCCACTCATAGAAAGCGGTGTACATCTTACCATTAATGAAAATGCATTATGGAAACCAAACCGTAGAAAAAAAACAAAATTTCATAAAAAACTAGTAACCGATATTATCGTATTAAAAATGTTTCCGGGAATTAATAGAGAAACTATCGAGTACATTTTTTCATTCCCAACTATTAAAGGTTTAATAATAGAAACATACGGAAGCGGCAATACCACAAGTTCAAAATGGTTTATTGATGCATTAAAAAAATTAATAAAAAAAGACATTCCAATAATTAACGTAACACAATGTAACGGAGGCAGTGTAATAATGGGTCTTTACGAAACCAGTAGCCAACTTAAAAAAATAGGTGTAATCTCCGGGAAAGATAGCACAACAGAGGCTGCACTTGCAAAATTAATGTATTTATTAGGTAAAGGTATTAAAGGTAAAGAACTGAAAACCAAATTCGAGCAATCCTTACGAGGCGAAATATCATAAATTTATGTCATATTATTTTTATCAAACTATTTTTTTTTGTTAATTGCCCACCCTGTTTTTAACACCTTATATATATCTTAAAATAGAACCAAAATAATAGAGTCTAAAGGTATAGTAAGGTAATTACGTTCTTTTAATAAAAATATAGAGAGGTGGCCGAGTGGTCGAAGGCGCACGCCTGGAAAGTGTGTATCCCGATTGCATCGGGATCGAGGGTTCGAATCCCTTCCTCTCTGCAAAATAAAAAACAAATACGGTATTTTAATCACAAAAAATTAGCCTTAAAAATAAAAGTTGATTCTTTGATTAAAAGAAATATTAAAAT
>JALWYP010000244.1 GCA_026992695.1 Flavobacteriaceae bacterium | reverse complement strand
AGTTAAAAGACTAATTAGTTTGTTCTTGATTACAGGTCGACCAACTATTTATCATTCTATTTTTTGTATCTTCGGGGCAATGAATTATCTCGCACATATATATCTTTCGGGAAATGATGAAGGAACCATTATTGGTAATTTTATTGCAGATGGCATCAAAGGAAAGAAGTATAAAAAATATCCGAAATCTATTCAAAAAGGTATTTTATTACATCGCGCTATCGATTCTTATACCGATACACATCCTATTGTAAAAAGAAGCACAGCAAGACTTCATAAAAAACATGGGCATTTTAGCGGTGTCGTAGTAGATGTGCTTTACGATCATTTTTTGGCTAAAAATTGGAGTGATTATAGTAAAACACCTTTGAATGAATATATAACTGATTTTTATGATTTATTACAAAAAAATTATGCTGTTTTGCCCAAACGCATTCAAAAAATGATGCCGGCAATGCTTTCTGAAAACTGGTTACTAAGCTACCAAAGTTTACAAGGCATTAGTATTATATTGAATAAAATGTATAAGCGAATTAATAGAGAAACCAATTTAAATTTTGCTATTTTAGACCTTGAAAAACATTATATCGAATTTGAAACAGATTTCACCTTGTTTTTTAAAGAGTTGATTAACTATGTGGAACAAAAACAAACCGAATTATGAAACGAATATTTCTATTGCTACTATTTATTTCCTTTCTTTCTTGTAAAGAAGATGTCCCGACAGGGATATTGAAAAAGCAACCAAATAGGGGATTAGTAACGAATAAAGCGATGGTTGTTTCGGCACGAGCCGAAGCTTCAAAAATAGGAAATGACATACTTAAAAAAGGAGGAAATGCGTTTGATGCTATGGTTGGCACCGAAATGGCGTTAGCTGTTTGTTATCCGTTTGCAGGGAGCTTGGGCAGTGGAGGTTTTATGGTGTATCGTACCCAATACGGTGAGAAAGGGGCGTTAAATTATCGAGAAAAAGCACCATTGGCAGCATACAGAGATATGTATTTAGATGAAAAGGGTGAATTTATTTCAGATAAAAGCAAAAAAGGATCTTTTGCAGTTGGTGTTCCCGGAACCGTTGCAGCTATTTTTTCGGTTCACGAAAAATACGGTACACTTCCTATTGAAGAACTTTTAAAACCGGTTATTGATTTAGCAACAAACGGATTTGTCATTACCGAAAATCAAGCAAAGCGATTAAATCATTACACTCCAATGTTTAAGGAAGTTAACCATGAGGAAAGTATTTTTACCCAAACTTTTAAAGCCGGAGATACACTAAAAAATTTAGCCTTGGCAAAGACCTTACAAACTATTTCGGACAAAGGAAGAAATGCTTTTTATAAAGGCGAGATTGGTGAAAAATTAGTAAATTTTATTCAGAACAAAGGTGGAATTATTACAGAAAAAGATTTAGAACTATACGAAACCCAATGGCGTGACCCTATTGAGTTTGATTATAAAGACCTCCACGTTATTTCAATGTCTCCACCCTCTAGTGGCGGTATTTGTTTGGGTGAAATTTTAAAAATGATAGAACCGTATAATATTGATCAATATCCGCACAACGGTGTAAAATATGTACAACTACTTACCGAAGCCGAACGTAGAGCCTATGCCGACAGGAGTTATTATCTGGGTGACCCCGATTTTGTTTCTATCCCAATAGATACACTACTAAGCAAAGACTATTTAAAAAGAAGAATGAAAAATTTTTCTTGGAATAAAGCCACACCTTCCGATAGTATTTCTTACGGAAAAATTTCAGGTTATGAAAGTAATGAAACCACGCATTATTCTATTGTAGATCAGTTTGGAAACGCCATTGCAGCAACAACAACGCTAAACGGAGCGTATGGTTCAAAATTGTACGTAAAAGAACTGGGTTTTTTCTTAAACAACCAAATGGATGATTTTAGTGCCAAGCCGGGAACACCCAATATGTTTGGTCTTATTGGAGGTGAAGCCAACTCAATTGCTCCACAAAAACGAATGTTAAGCTCTATGACACCAACCATTGTAGAGAAAAACGGAAAATTATGGATGACGGTTGGTACTCCCGGAGGATCTACCATTATAACCTCGGTATTGCAAACCATTTTAAATGTGTATGAATATGATATGTCTATGCAAGAAGCTGTAGATGCACCAAGATTTCATCACCAATGGCTTCCGGATATAGTACAGTTTGAACCAATGATGTTTGATATAAAGGTATTAGACACTCTAATTGATAAAGGGTATCAAATAGATGAAAAAAAATCGAGGATTATTGGAAAAGTAGATGCCATACTGGTTTTGCCTAACGAAAAACTGGAAGGCGGTGCCGATAAGCGTGGTGACGATGCTGCTGTTGGGTTTTAATTATTTATTTGCAAAATGTAACTAACGAACCTTTGTGTATTTTTATAATGCCTAAAATACTTAGCTTATCTCTTTGACTTATTTAATATACCTTTATATTTGCACTAACTAATACAAATTCATGAAGAAGTTTTTTCTGTTGCTACTTGTTTCTTTTTTGCTTTTTTCTTGTGCTACAAAGAAACAAATACTCTATTTTCAGGATATTGATGACCTAGACAACCAGGACATCACAACCACTTTTGATCCCGTTATTGAGAGTAATGATATTTTACACATAACTGTTTCTTCTTTTAACGAGGAAGTAGTAAAACCTTTTCAGCGAAATACCGGTTTACAAAGTAATACGATAGGAAACAACAATATTGGTTTACAAGGCTATTTGGTAAATAAAGAAGGAAAAATTCCTTTTCCTGTTTTGGGCGAAATTACTGTTGCCGGAAAAACTCGTATGGAGGTAGAAAAAATGTTAAAACAAAAACTGTTAAATTATGTTACCGATGCTGTGGTAGATGTGAGAATTGTAAATTTTAGAATTACCGTGCTTGGAGAAGTTACAAACCCCGGAGTTTTTATAGTAAAAAATGAACGAGTTACATTGCCTGAAGCAATAGGATTAGCGGGTGATTTTACTCTTGATGGAAGCCGAAAAAATATTATAGTAGTAAGAGAAGAAAACGGGAAACGAAAAGTAAAACGAATAGATTTTACAAAAGCAGACTTTTTTACAAGCAATTTTTATTATCTGAAACAAAACGATGTAGTGTATGTAGAACCCACGACAAAAGGAGTTAAAAAATCTGGGTTTATACCCGATGTTCCTGCTTTACTGTCGTTATTTACAGTTGTTCTTAGTTCAGTTATCCTTTTAACTCGTTAGTATAATGCTTCAAGAAAATTATCAAGAACAGACCGAACTCACTTTAAAAGAAATAATAGGGCAATATACGCGTTACTGGTATTGGTTTATTATTGCAGTTTTTTTATCGTTATTACTGGCGTATGTATTTTTGCGATATACCACTACACTATACGAAACACATGCTACCGTTATAATTAAAGATGAAAAAAATGGTGGAGGAGCAGCAGAATTGGCGGCTTTTGCAGATTTTGGAAAGTTTTTTTCAAAATTTGGTAGTAATAAAATTGAAAATGAACTGGCGGTTTTTAAATCAAAACGCATTATTTCTAATGTAATAAATACACTTCACTTAAATATTACTTACGAAAATGTAGGAGCAATTAAAACCACCGAATTATACCATAATAAACCCATTTCTGTTGAGTATCTTTCGGTTTTAAAAAACAAAAAGGTTCCGAAGCTTTATTTTGAAATACTATCACCAACATCCTACAAAATTGAAATAGAAAACGGATCTAAATTAGGAGTACATAATTTTGGTGAACCGGTAATTTTACCCTTCGGCACCATAACGGTTTTACCCGAACTAAAAGACACTATACTTTTTAAAAACTTTTTCGACAAAAAAATTGCTGTAACGTATAAACGTGTAGAGCCTGTAGCTTTGGCTTTTCAGAAAAAAACAAAAGTCCTAAATGATATAAAAAACAGTAACGTGGTAAGTCTTTCTTTAAAAAGCCCCGTACCGGATAAGGCAGAAGATTTTTTAAACGAACTTATTTTTCAGTATAACAAAGATGCCATAAATGACCGAAGTCAAGTAGCAAAAAAAACATCAGAGTTTATAGATAGCAGGCTGGCAATAATTACGAAAGAACTAGATTCGGTTGAAGAAAATCAGGTAAGATTTAAAAGCAGAAATAAACTTACCGATATCACCGCAGAAGCCCAACTTATTTTAGAAAACACGAGTGAGTTTAACAAGCGTCAGTTAGATCTAGGTACGCAAATAGAGTTGGCGAATACCATGATTAACTACTTAAAACAATCTAAGACAACCGATTTGCTTCCGGTAAACCTTGCCACCGAAGAACAAATAGCTTCAGATATAGCCAACTATAATGCCTTAACATTACAACGAAATAAATTATTACAATCATCTACATCTAAAAATCCGGTGGTTAAAAATATTTCGGCTCAATTGGCTACCATTAGAAATAATATTTTATCCGGTTTAGAAGCAACCAGTCAAAAATACCAGATAGCCCTAAAAGATATAAGAAGTAAAAGTTATTCACTTCAATCTAAGATTTCAAAAATACCGGAGAAAGAAAAAATATTTAGAGATATTGTGAGGCAACAATCTATTAAAGAACAATTGTATTTATTTTTATTACAACAACGTGAAGAAGCTTCTATATCTCTGGCTGTTACTGCTCCAAAAGCAAAAATTGTAGATAGTGCTTTTACAGGAAGAGCACCGGTGTCTCCTCAAAAACCACTTATTTATCTCGGAGCCATTTTAGCAGGCTTATTACTGCCCTTTTTGTTTATATATATACGCACCCTGCTTAACAACAAAGTAAGCAACAGGAGAGACATAGAACGTCAACTTCCAAGAGTTCCTATTGTAGGAGAAGTCCCGAAACTTAAAAGAGGAAATGAAGATTTAATTCAGCCAAATGATAGAAGTATTTTAGCCGAATCCTTCCGGATTTTACGAACCAATCTTCAATACTTATTTGTAAGTAAATTAGGCACTAAAAACACATCAAAAACAATATTAGTAACCTCTACAATAAAAGGAGAAGGAAAAACATTTGTAGCTTTTAATTTAGCTTTAACCCTCGCTTTAACCGGAAAAAAAGTTGTGCTGGTAGGAGCCGATATTAGAAATCCGCAACTTCATAGATATTTACCCAAAGAGTTACGTCATAAAAAGGGACTTACCGAATATATTATAGACAATTCGGTTACACTAGATGATATCGTTTCTAAGAGTCAGTTTCATCCTAATTTAAGTATTGTACTTTCAGGAGTAATACCACCTAATCCTGCAGAGTTGTTAATGCAAGACAGAACCGGTTATTGTTTTACCGAATTGCAAAAAAAGTTTGATTACATTATTGTAGATACAGCCCCGGCTATGTTAGTAACCGATACCGTTTTAATAAATAACTTAGCCGATATAACTTTATACGTAGTTCGTGCCGGTTATACCGAAAAACAACTATTAGATTTTACTAAAGATGCTATAAAAGATAACCGTTTAACAAATGTAGGTGTTGTTTTAAATAATGTATCTATGAGTAATTTTGGATACGGAAATAAATACGGCTACTCGTATAGTCAAGAAAAACAATCCTTTTTAAAACGTATATTTAAAAGCTAATTTTACTATTTTGAAAAAGAAAATAATCCTATTCTCGTTGTTTTGTTTTTTACAAAGTATGGCGCAAGAAAACATACATTTTTTTGCAAAAGTAAAAGGTATTGGTTTTTTTTCTTCTGAAGAAGTTTTACCGCGTTGGTTTTATACAAATACCAATACTGCGGTAAGTGAGTTTTCAACTGTTTCCGGGCAATTTTTTGCTAGGAGTACGTATTCATTTAAAGAATCGGTTAAAATTGAAGCCGGAATTTCAGGATTTTACAGAAATGAAATAGCTCCATCGTTTCAACGAAATAATTTTTACCTTAGATTTAAGAACAATTGGCTTCAAGCTACAATTGGGGCTGAAAATCAAATAGAAGAAGCCTTTGGTTTGTCATTAACCAACAAGAATTTTGTATGGAGCAATAATGCCAGAGCCATTCCGGGTTTTACAATTGAAGCCTCAAACCCTCTAAAATTATCCAAGACCTTTAGTGTAGATTGGGGAATAGGAAATTATTTTTTAAACGATACACGTTATGTTTCCAATACAATGATTCATTATAAACGCTTAGCTATAATTGCAAAAATTAATGAGAATAGTAAACTAAAAATAAGAT
>JALWYP010000243.1 GCA_026992695.1 Flavobacteriaceae bacterium | reverse complement strand
GGAAGCTATCCCCCCAAACATAGAATCTTCTTGTAAAATAATAACTTTTCCGGTTTTTTTAACCGAAGTGTAAATGGTTTCGGTATCAAGCGGAGATAGCGTTCTTAAATCTATTAAATCTGCTGAAATGTTACGTTCCTTTAGGGTGTCTAAAGCCCAATGAACGCCTGCTCCATACGTAATAATAGTAACTTCATTTCCTTGTTGTAAAACCGAAGCTTTCCCGATAGGAAGTGTAAAATAATCTTCCGGAACTTCTTGACGAATACTTCGATACAAGGCTTTATGCTCAAAAAACAGCACCGGATTGGGTTCTTCAATAGCTGTTGCCAAAAGTCCTTTGGCATCGTATGGAAAGGCAGGATATACTACTTTAAGCCCGGGTGTGTGTGTAAACCAAGCTTCGTTGGTTTGGCTATGAAACGGTCCTGCTCCTACTCCTGCTCCACAAGGCATTCTAATCACTACGTCTGCCGGTTGTTCCCAACGATAATAACTCTTAGCCAATAGATTTATTATGGGGTTAAAACCGGAAGTAACAAAATCTGCAAATTGCATTTCCATCACGGCTTTAAATCCGTTTATAGACAATCCCATTGCCGCCGAAACGATAGCCGATTCGCAAATGGGTGTGTTTCGTACCCTATCTTTACCAAATTCTTCAACAAAACCTTCGGTTATTTTAAAAACACCTCCGTATTCGGCTATATCTTGCCCCATTATTATAAGGTTGTCATGGCGTTGCATACTTTGTCGCAATCCGTCTGAAATAGCATCAATAAGGCGTTTTTCTTCTTTTTTATCAGATGGTTTTATTTCTTGATACTCGAACTCCTTAAAAACACTTCGTAGCTCGTGTTCTTCAGTCGAAGTTATTTCTTCTTCGGCAAAAGCAATTTTTAAATTTTCATTAATTTCATGAATAATTTCTTCTTTATAAGCCAGCTCTTCTTTTTCGGTTAAAATTCCTTCGTTTCGCAAAAACGCAGTGTAATTTTCTAAAGGATCTTTTAAATCCCATTCATGTAATAATTCTTTCGGAACATATTTGGTGCCACTTGCTTCTTCGTGTCCACGCACCCTAAAGGTTTTAAATTCCAAAAATACCGGACGTGGCTTTTCTCGTATGCTTTGTGCAATTTCTTTTACTTTACCATAAACCTCTAAAATATTATTTCCATCAATAATATGACTTTCCATTCCGTATCCGGCAGCTCTATCGGCTAAGTTGGTGATATTAAATTGTTCTCGAACCGGAGTAGAAAGCCCGTAGCCGTTGTTTTCGATACAAAACAGAACGGGTAATTGCCACACCGAAGCTACATTTAGTGCCTCGTGAATGTCGCCTTCACTGGTACCACCGTCTCCGGTAAAAACGGCACAAACTTGGTTGTTATTTTTTAACTTGTTACCCAGTGCAATACCGTCTGCCACGCCAAATTGAGGTCCTAGATGCGAAATCATTCCTACAATTTTAAACGCTTGCGTTCCAAAATGAAAACTACGATCGCGCCCGTTGGTAAATCCGTTTGCTTTTCCTTGCCACTGCGAAAATAATCTGTGCAACGGAATTTCACGCGTGGTAAATACCCCGAGGTTTCGGTGCATAGGTAGGATGTATTCGTCTTTGGTAAGCGAAGCCGTTACCCCTACAGCAATGGCTTCTTGCCCAATACCACTAAACCATTTGCTTATTTTTCCTTGCCGTAAAAGAATAAGCATTTTCTCTTCGATTAACCGAGGTTTGAGCATGGATTTATAAAGATACAATAAGGTTTCGTTTGAAAAGGATTTTGCGTCATAATCAAACATTATTTTTGAAACGTCTTGTGCTTTCATGGCTAACTTTTAAACGTGTCAAAAGTAGAAAAAAAGGTTGGGAATGAAGTATTTTTTCAATAGTTAATTTCAAACTAATATTTAATATATTTGCACCAAAGACACATATTATGATGACCAACATACCCAGTGTAGATTTATCCGATTTTCTTTCGGAAGATCCTAAACGCAAACAAAAATTTGTTCAAGAAATTGGTGATGCTTATATGGAAATAGGTTTTGCCTCGGTAAAAAATCATTTTCTTGATGATAATTTACAAGAACGATTATATAAAGAAGTAAAAGATTTTTTTGCGCTTCCGTTAGAAATTAAAAAGAAATACGAAATTGAAGGTTTGGGCGGACAACGTGGGTATATTTCTTTCGGAAAAGAACACGCCAAAGGAAAAAAAGAAGGTGATTTAAAAGAATTTTGGCATTTTGGTCAAGAACCCGACAAAGATGCCAACCTTATTGAAGAATACCCAAAAAATGTTTACGTAGAAGAGCAACCCAGCTTTAACGAAGTGGGTATGGAGGCGTATCGCCAATTAGAAAAAACCGGAATTTATATTCTTAGAGCACTGGCTCTTTATATGGGTCTAGAAGAAACTTATTTTGATTATTGGGTAAGCAACGGAAACAGTATCTTACGCCCCATACACTACCCTCCTATTACCAAAGAACCTAAAGGTGCCGTACGTGCCGGAGCCCATGGCGATATAAATCTTATCACCTTACTTATGGGTGCTTCTGCCGGTGGATTGCAAGTTTTACGTACCGATGGCGTATGGATAGATGCCATCCCCGAGCCCGGAAATTTAGTAATTAATGTGGGCGATATGCTGGAAAGACATACCAATAATAAATTACGCTCTACGATACATCGTGTGGTTAATCCGCCCAAAGACCAATGGGATACACCAAGATATTCCATCCCGTTTTTTATGCATCCGCGTAGCGAAATGAAACTTAATTGTCTTCCGCAATGTATTTCTGAAGAACAACCAAAGGCTTTTGACGACATAACCGCAGGCGAATTTTTACACCAACGACTGGTAGAAATTGGTTTGCTAAAAAAATAACCCTGTGGATTTACAAGACCAGCTTAAAAAATTATTTCCGGAGCATACTCCAACTAAAGAAAACAATACCGTTAATGAACCTACAGTTTGGTTACAAGACGAACCTTTAATCTGTAAATACGAAAAGCGTAAAGGCAAACCCATTACTATTATTGAAGGATATACTGGAGCAACACAAGATTTTAAACAACTCGCAAAAGAATTAAAAAAACTACTTAGTGTTGGCGGAAGTTTTAAAAACGAACAAATTATTATTCAAGGAGATTATCGTGATAAAATAATGAATTTTTTAAAAGAAAAAGGTTTTAAAGTAAAACGTGTGGGTGGGTGATTTTTTTTAATTCTTTTCATTATTAAACGTGTGTGAAATTTTTACTTGCATAAGCGTCTTTTGTTAAACTGAAGGAACCACCAAAATAGCCTACATATCCGAGTTTTGTAATTTTCCCTCAAGAAAAACCCTTTTTTTAGCAACATGTTACATATGTTCAAGTTTTTGTTACAATAGTTATAGCCCATCCCTAAAATTTCAAATAGTTTTGTTTCATACTAATCTTAAAATTATATTATTATGAAAAAAATTATTTTACTTTTAACCGTTTTTGCTACTACCCTATTTTATGCACAAGACAAAATTTATGTGCACACGGCTACTGCTAGCAATATAGATAGTAATGCTACATACATTGACCACCCTGACCTTAACGGAAATCCAAGTGCAAATTTTGTATTTAAACATGTATGGAATCCTAACGGTGCTGGTACAGGTACTTACAACGACCATGTAGATGGCATGTGGTATGACGATGGAGCCAATAAATGGCTAATTTATAATGAAGATGGTGTTAATATGGTACCTGGTGCGCAATTTTTTGTTTACATTGGTTCTAACAATGCCAATTTTATCACCCATATAGCCGATGCTGCCCACGTGGGTATTTTTGACAGCTTTACAGTTATTGATGATCCTGATTTTAATAATATTAACCCCGGTCCTTATGCGGTTATGTCTAATTCATGGAGTGGTAATTTTAACCCACATAATTATGGTTTTTTCTACGATTCTACAGATAATCGTAGAAATATTTATAGTGAAGATGGTGCTACCATCCCTACTAACGCAGGATTTAAAATACTTAAAAACGGTACGGGAGCTTTAGCCCATTTAACAGCCATGTCAACCGCTGCAAATATTACTCTTAATTGGTTTGTAATAGACCATCCTGCATTAAACGGTAATCCCAACGCTACATTTGTATTTCAACATTATTGGGGGGTTAACGGAGCATCTTCTCAAATAGAAATAGACAAAGTACTAAGTGCTTGGTACACAGGAACTAATTGGGCAATTTACACCGAAGATGAAAGCGATATGCCCGAAGGTGTAGCGGTAGATATTATTGTTGCAAATCAAGATGTGTTAGGTGTGAGCGACAATGAGTTTACAAACCAAGTAACTATGTTTCCCAATCCTGCAAAAGATGTAGTAAATATTAGTACACAGAAACAAATTAATACTATTCGTATTTATAATTTATTAGGGCAAGAGGTGCTTTATGTAAAAGGAAATAGCAATACAATGCAAGTAAACACGTCTAACCTTACTACCGGAAATTATATTGTTAAGGTAGAAGCTGGAAACGCAGTTAAAACCCTAAAACTAACCAAGCAGTAATTATTTTCTAATTATGTTTTAAATTGAAGAGACTGTCTGAAAAGGCAGTCTTTTTTATTTATGAAATTATAGCATTATACGTGTACGCCAAAAAACGAACCTACAAATGCTGTGAGTCCCATTGCTATTGTTCCCCAAAAGGTAATTCTTACAACAGCTTTAAAAATGCTAGAACCTCCTGTTTTTGCAGCAATAGAACCCAAAATTGCCAAAAATAAAATTGAAAATCCGTATAGGTAAAATTCCATACTTGCTAAGGGTATAAACAAGACTACAAGTAATGGTAGGATGCCTCCGGCTATAAAAGCTGAACCCGATGCAAATGCAGCTTGTAATGGTTTTGCTTCGCTCATTTCATTTATACCAAGTTCATCTCTTACATGGGCTCCCAAAGCATCAAACTCTGTTAATTCTTTTGCCACAGTAAGAGCAGTTTCTTTTTTTAAACCTCTCTTTTCATATATTTGGGCTAATCGTTGAAGTTCTAATTCCGGCATTTCTTCTAACTCTTGTTTTTCTCGTTGAATATCTGCTTTTTCAATATCGGTTTGCGAACTTACCGAAACATATTCTCCCGCTGCCATTGATAGTGCCCCTGCCACTAATCCTGCCACAGTAGCCAAAATCACAGGCTCTCGGGTTGCACTTGCCGCAGTTAAACCTATTGCTATACTTGCGGTTGATAAAATCCCGTCATTTGCACCCAATACTGCCGCACGTAACCAATTACTCTTGTGTATGTAGTGATTGTCTAAATAATTATCTTCTATTTCGTTCATAAATCGTATTCAATTTCTGCTATAAGATGTTTACCAATTGTTTATTACTGTTTACAAATATAATCAATCTACTTCTATCTTCTCCGGAAATGAGTAACAGGTAGCTTTTTCATCTCTACAAAAGGCTAGTAATGTAATTCCTAGCTCCTTAGCAAAATCGATAGCTAAGGAAGAAGGTGAGGAAACTGCTGCCAGAAAAGGAATTTGGGCTTTAAAACATTTAACAACTATCTCGTAAGAGATTCTTCCACTTACAACTAATACTTTTGCTTTTAAAAGTGTTTTAGAAAACGCTAGATCGCCTATAGCTTTATCAACCGCATTGTGTCTTCCTATATCTTCTTGAATAGACAGTAATTTTCCGGTTAGGGTAAAAATTCCGGCTGCGTGTGTGCCTCCTGTACTAAGAAAAACAGGTTGTTTTTTATGCACAACATCAAACATACTGCATAATTTATTGAGAGATAAAACATCTAAAGAGTTCAATGGATTCTTTTTTTGCAAAATATCTTCAATATCGGTTCTTCCGCAGATTCCGCATGAGCTTACAGATAAAAGTGATCGGCTGTTTGAATAACCACTTTCCAAATTATTTTTAGATATAGTAACTTCAGCAATTGTAATAATATTTTTTTCTGAAAACTCAATGGTAGGAATATACGAATTTGCATTCAAAATCCCTTCAGAATGTAACAAACCTAAAACAAGTTCGGCATCATTATCGGGTAAACGCATGGTAACAATAAAGGGTTTGTTATTAATGTTTATTTGTAAAGGAGCCTCTACCGCAATGGTATCTTTTACCTCATTTTTAATTATAGATTTACATAAAACTCCTTGATATTTTTGAGATTTCATTGGGCTTTTAT
>JALWYP010000242.1 GCA_026992695.1 Flavobacteriaceae bacterium | reverse complement strand
GTACCCCATGGGAAGCAAAACAGCTTTTAAAGTCTAAAAAGTTTTCTAATGCCTACGAAGTTTCATAAAAAAGAGCAAAAAAGAAGATAAAATAGCTTTTTCTTCTTTTTCTATCCTCCCAAAATAAGCTCACACTCTAATGCACGTTCAACAACTATATTTGAAATAATATCTTGACTGATAATAACATTATTAATATTTAAATCAGAAATTGTTTCAGCTTGCGAAGCATTTCTCACATTAACAATAGTATTAATATCAGTATCAAAAGAGTTAATATTTTCACAAATAAGTCTTAGTTGATGTTCATTACTAATAGTTACTACAATAGCCATAGCATTTCTTATACAAAAATGCTCCAAGACTCCCCTTTGTGCAGCATTCGCAAGAAAAATAGCACTCTCTCCATCAGATATTGCTTTGTCTACTAATCTAATATCATGCTCTAATATAACATAAAGAAGCTTTTTTGATTTAAATATTTTTGCCAATTTCTGCCCCATTGGACCATAACCACAAATAATTATATGATTATCAAACCCAGTTGATTTAATAGCACGTTCTCTAAGTTTAGTAGGTTCTTTGAAAAATATATCTGCTATTTTCTTAATGTTATTTAAAATAAATGGTGTCAAAATCATAGAAAGTACTACTGTTAAAATCATAATCTGATTGACATCAGAAGAGATAAGTTTACTATGATATGCAAGTGCAAAAATAGCCAAAGCAAATTCACCAACTTGCATTAAAGACAAAGCACTCTTTATAGCTGTTCTATTTTGCATAAATCCACGAAGTACTACAAAAATAATCAATGCCTTAATAAGCATAATAGATATTAATAGTCCTAAAATTATAAAACCATATTCAGAAATAATATTTAAATCAATTTGCATTCCAATAGTAATAAAGAAAATTCCTAATAAAATATCTCTAAATGGTACAAGGTCAGCCTCAATACGATAACGAAATTTAGTCTCTGCAATAGTCATACCAGATATAAATGCACCTAGAGAGTAAGAGAAACCAAAATGTTCAGCTACTACCGATGCTGCGATAACTGTTAAAAGAACTGAACCCAAAAAAATCTCTTCTGAGTTTGAAGAGATAACCCAATCAAAAAAACGCTCTATAAAGTGTTTACCAGCAACAAACAGAATTAAAAAAACAACAACAGCACTAGCGAGTGTATGCAAAAGAAGTTGAAATACTGAACTACCACTATCATTAGTAAAAATAGATATCATCAAAAGAATAGGAATAACAGCTAAGTCTTGAAAAATTAAAATTCCAACAGCATTACGTCCATAACCAGTGTGTATTTGATTTTTTTCATTAAAAACTTTAAGTACAATAGCAGTAGAAGATAGAGATAAAGCAAAACCTATAATAATAGAACTTTTAACCTCCATATCAAAACCATATATTGAAATAAAAGTAAAAAGAAATCCACTAACAAGTACCTGTAAAGCACCATAAACAAAAACCTCTTTTTTCATTGATTTCATATGTCCAATAGAGAACTCCAACCCTATTGTAAACATAAGAAAAACAATACCAAACTCAGCTAACTCTGCAAGGCTCTCTTGAGAATGTTCTCCAAATTTAAATAGCTCCATTGCTATTAAGCCTGTAATGATGTATCCTATTACTGTTGGTATATCAAACTTTTTTAGAAAAACGTTAATAATAGTAGAGATAGATGTAACTGCAATAAGTATAATAAGTATATTTTCCAATAGCTCTCCTTGTATATATT
>JALWYP010000241.1 GCA_026992695.1 Flavobacteriaceae bacterium | reverse complement strand
AAAAATAACACTTTTTATGTTACTAGTATACTATTTTTAGTTTTTGCCGTTATTATAAATAGCAGCACACTTTTTTTTCAACTTTATTGTGCTTGCTTTTATGTGAATAATTTTGTTAATACAAACCCTTTTCTAAAATAATACGCTATAGATAAACCATTACTTTTACGTTTATATTTTTTAAAAATAGCTTTTATTTTAGAACTATGATTCCACATAAAAATCTTTCAAAATACATTTTACGCATTTTAACTTTTTGGCTGTTTACCGTAACGATAACTGCACAACAAACCGCTTCTTACACAAATAAGATGGTGGATTACAACAAGGCGCTCGAACTTTATAACAACAACCAGTTTTATGCTTCGCAAATGCTTTTTAGCCAAGTAAAAGCGAACACTCGTAACCAAAACATAAAAGGCGATTGCGATTATTACATCGCTTCGGCAGCGGTGCGGTTAAACCAAAAGGATGCCGATAAACTGATGGGAGATTTTGTAACCAATTATCCTACCCATTTAAAACGAAACAAGGCTTTTATAGATGTTGCAAATTATTATTTCGATAACGGAAAATACGCTCGCGCTCGAAAATGGTTTGATAAGGTAGATGAAACTTCTTTAAGTCCTTCGCAGCGCGAATCGTTTTATTTTAAAAACGGTTATGCATATTTTAAAAACAAACGCTATAACGAAGCAAAAAAATATTTTAACAAGGTAGCCGATTCGCCTAAATACGGTTCGCAAGCAAAATATTATTTGGGATACATCGCATATCAAAACGATGATTATACCGAAGCAAACCAGCGTTTTGAAGAGGTTAAAACCGACGATAAATACGGCAAAGAACTGTCGTATTACCAAGCCGATATGAATTTTAAATTAGGCGATTTTGAAAAAGCAATTAAACTGGGTAAACAACAATTTGACTCCGGTAACCCGAAGGAAAAAAGCGAATTGGCTAAAATTATAGGCGAAAGTTATTTTAACCTGCAACAATACGATAAAGCCATTCCGTACCTAAAACAATACAAAGGAAAAAAAGGAAAATGGAACAACACCGATTATTACCAACTGGGCTACGCCTATTACAAACAGGGTGATTACCAAGAAGCTATTAATAGGTTTAACAAAATAATAGACGGCAACAACCACGTGGCGCAAAATGCATTTTACCACCTGGCAGAAAGCTATTTAAAATTAAACCAAAAACAACAAGCGTTAAATGCCTTTAAAAATGCTTCAGAAATGAGTTTTAGTGCCGAAATTCAAGAAGATGCTTATTTTAATTATGCAAAGTTAAGTTACGAGATAGGAAACAACTACAAAAGTACACCGCAGGTATTGCTCGATTTTCTGAAAAAATATCCCGATAACCCGAATAACAACTTGATTAAAGACCTGTTAATCGATTCGTATATTACCGCTAAAGATTTTAAAGGAGCTATGCAATTGTTAGAAAATAACAAGTCGTTTCGTAACAAACTTGCCTATCAAAAAGTTGCTTTTTTACGTGGAGCCGAACTTTTTTCGGAAGGAAAGTATAACGAAGCAAAGAAATTTTTTAACAAATCACTCAAAGAACCACACAACAAACAATATGTTGCCAAAGCTACTTTTTGGAAAGCCGAAGCCGATTACCAACTTCATGATTTTGAAGAAGCACAAGTAGGTTTTAAGCAATTTTTACAATTACCCGAATCGCAAAATACAACCGAGTATAAAAATGCAAATTACCATTTGGGCTACACGTATTTTAAAC
>JALWYP010000240.1 GCA_026992695.1 Flavobacteriaceae bacterium | reverse complement strand
GGTATATTCCAACGCTTCGATAGTATTTTTAAAATCGGGTGCAACGGGATTATCCGCAATCACATCAATTTCACCTTTGATTTCTTCAATCAATTGCTTGATAGCCGGTAAAAAATGGTGGTTTTTTATTTTTGAAAACGGTGCGGTGTTAAAGGATTGCAGTAGGGGATTTTGATTCATAGAAAAGAAAATTTAGTAACGTTACCAAAAAAGGTTATTCAAATAATAGAGTGAGTCGAGAAAGCGTATTGTTTATTTCAATTTTTTTGCTCCTTCTTCTACTTTTAATTTTAAACTTTCTTTGTAAAAAACAATTTTATCCAAAACACAAGTATCGGAAGCACCTATAATCTGTGCTGCCAGAATTCCTGCATTTTTAGCTCCGTTAAGGGCAACGGTTGCAACGGGAACCCCTCCGGGCATTTGTAAAATAGAGAGAATTGAATCCCACCCGTCTATTGAGTTTCTTGATTTAACCGGAACACCTATTACGGGTAATGGTGAAAGGGATGCCACCATTCCGGGAAGATGGGCAGCACCTCCGGCACCCGCTATAATAACTTTAATTCCCTTTTTATGGGCATTTTTACTAAAATCGAATAGTTTTTCGGGAGTTCGATGTGCCGAAACAATGTCTGTTTCTACTTCTATATCAAATCCTTTTAAAACATCTATGGCTTCTTGCATAACGGGTAAGTCACTAGTACTACCCATAATTACGGCTACTTTACTCATCGTTGGTATTTTATTTTAGCAAAAGTAGGGAAAATTAGGTGAAAGCATAAACACTTTAAAACTCACTTACCACTTTTATGGTATTTTTAACTTTCTCAGCCAAAGCTCTAGCTTTATTTATGTCTTGATTAACAATGGTAACGTGTCCCATTTTCCTAAAGGGGCGTGTTTGCTTTTTTCCGTAAATGTGCGGTGTAACTCCCGGTAAAGATAATATCTCATTTATGTTTTTATAAACAGGATTTCCGGTAAAGCCTTCTGCTCCTACCAGATTTACCATAACCGCTCCTACTTTGCTTTTTGTACTACCTAACGAAAGATTTAAAATGGCACGCAGGTGTTGTTCAAACTGATTGGTAAAACTTGCTTCAATGCTATAATGACCACTGTTGTGAGGACGAGGAGCCATTTCGTTTACGATGATTTCATCTTTTTGTGTTTGAAACATTTCAACAGCTAATAAACCTACGTGTTGTAATTTATCTGAAACCAGACGAGCCACTCTTTGCGCATTTTGAGCAACAGAATCATTTATTCGTGCCGGGCAAATAACATATTCTACCTGATTTGCTTCGGGATGAAATTCCATTTCTACTACCGGATAGGTCACTATGTCTCCGGCAGCGTTTCGAGCAACCAGTACGGCTAATTCGTTTTTAAAATCTACAAGATCTTCAGCGATGCAAGGTGCATCTGGTATTTGTTGTAAATCTTCTGTATTTTTTACCATTTTTACTCCCATCCCGTCATAACCTCCCGTGCTTTTTTTCCAAACAAACGGAAAGGCGAATTCTCCATTTTCAACAGCTTGCAGCAATTGTTTTCTATTTACAAAAACTTGAAATCGAGCCGTTGGTATTTGATTCTCTTTATAAAATTGCTTCTGTCTCGATTTATCTTGAATAATACGAAGTGTTTGTGAGGAAGGATAAATCGTTACGCCTTCTTTTTCCAGTTTTTCGAGTGCATCTACATTTACATGTTCTATTTCAAAAGTAAGTACATCCACCTTTTTTCCAAAGTTATAAACCGTATCAAAGTCATTAAAATCACCTTGCACAAATGTATTACAACCAATACTACAAGGAGCTTCGCTATTAGGGTCGAGAACGGTTGTTTTTATATCCCATTTTCGGGTTTCGTTGAGGAGCATTTTCCCTAATTGTCCGCCTCCGAGTATTCCTAATGTAAACGATGAAGAAAAGTAGTTTTTCATTAACAAAATCGAATATCTGAATTTCCGGTAAAATTAAAACTTCAACATTATATTAACTAATCTTTTGCTATAAAAGTTTACTTTTGCTTTTTTAGTATTAAATACAATGAAAAAAATAATTGTTTTACTTTGTTTTATTTATTCGGCTTCACTATTTAGCCAGGTGGATAAAACTTTAAAACAGGAAAAGCAAAGATTTGTTGATAATTTTGCTAAAGACACTTCAAAGACAAAAAAAGCAAGTGTTAAGAATCTTGAAAATAAACCTCCAATCGATTTATATAAAATAGTTTCACTCGATAGAGATACCACTTTTGTTGATACCACACTTACCATAGCCAAAGATTACCGATTTAACTATTTGCGAAAAGACGACTTTGAGCTCATGCCTTTTTCTAATGTTGGGCAACCTTACTCTAATTTGGCATACTCGTATAATCGGAAAAATCTAATTCCTTTTTTTGGTGCCCGTGCCAGACATTACAGTTATAAAGAACTAGATGATGTGTATTATTATGAAGTACCTACTCCTTTAACCGAATTGTATTTTAAAACTGCTTTCCAGCAAGGGCAACAACTCGATGCAATGTTTACCGTTAACACATCGCGACAATTTAACATAGCCGTGGGATACAAAGGGGTTCGTTCTTTGGGTGCGTACCAGCATATTTTAACCAGTACCGATAATTTTTGGGCGAGTACCGCTTACCATACAAAAAACGAAAAATATTTTGTGCGAGCGCACCTTACTTCGCAAGATATTTTAAATGAAGAAAACGGCGGGTTAAATCAAAACTCAATACAATTATTTGTAGATGATAATCCCGAATTTAGAGATCGTGGCAGGTTAGATGTTAATTATGAAGATGCCGAAACGCTACTAAAAGGAAATCGTTTTTTTATTGAAAATGAATACCGATTTATTAAACCGGACACAACTTCTAAAACAGCACTCGTAATAGGAAACCAAACCTATTACGAAATAAAACGGTTTACTTTTAAACAAGACACTCCTTTTGAAGATTACGGTGTTTCCTACAAACCTTCAAACTTAGATAAAAAAACATCGTTAGATAAATTCACCTCCCGATTTTACACCCGTTTTAGTAACGGTATTTTGGGAAAAATAAGCGGCTATTTAGAGTATTCCTCATATGATTACGGATATAACTCCGTACTTTTACTCAACAACCAAACCATTAACAATAAACTAAAAGGAACTACCGTACAATTAGGCGGAAGGTACCAAAAAAACTACAAAGGTTTTGAACTATCGGGGGAGGGTAGTTTGTTGCTTTCGGGAGATCTAACCGGAAATTACCTAAGCGGAAAAGCCGGTTACAGTTTTGATAAAGACAACTATATTGAAGCAAAAATCAGCATTAAAAGCGCGGCACCCAATTTTAATTTTCTACTCCACCAGAGTGATTATGTTAACTTTAATTGGCAAAATTCTTTTAATAACGTTAAGCAACAAATAGTTTATTTTAAATTACAATCTAAAAAATACGGTGCAATCTCTGCAACCTACACCGGAATAGATGATTTTGCTTATTTTGCCATAAAACCCAACGACTCTACGCCTACACCACAGCAATACAATAGCCGAGTTAACTATTTAAAAATTAAAGCCGAAAAAGAATTTAAATACAAAAAGTTTGCTCTTACCAATACGGTAATGTACCAACAAGTAGTAACCGGAGAAGAAGTATTTAACGTACCGCAACTAATAACTCGTAACAGTTTTTATTACCAAGACCATTGGTTTAAAAAAGCGTTATTTCTTCAAACCGGTGTAACTTTAAAATATTTTACCGCTTTTAATATGAATGCCTACCAGCCTATCTTAGGCGAATTTTATGTTCAAAATACAGAGGAAATCGGCGGTTTTCCGCTTTTAAGCGTTTTCTTTAATGCAAAAGTAAGACAAACCCGAATTTACTTTAAGTACGAAAATCTAACTTCACTTTTTAGTAACAAGAAAGAATATTTTTCGGCTCCGGGATACCCGTATCGAGACGGTGTTCTGCGATTTGGTTTGGTTTGGAATTTCTTTCTATAAAATTTGCTTTAATTAATCGAATCTTTTATTACTTCCGGAATTTTAGAAAGTGAATCCATCACGATAGAATCCCTTTCTGTTTTAACAAATACATCTTTTTCAACTTTGTTAGGATACAAATCATTATCGGTTAGTCCTTCCGAAGCTTTCCAAGTTTCTCCTAATTGTTGTAAAATAGCTTCATTCCATTGCGAAGGATGTTTGGCATCAATCCAAACCACATCTCTATATTGTACATCTACCAAAGCCAAATCGGGTGTTGCGGCACCGTCAAAGCGTTTGTTTCCTTCCCGTTTTGAAGCAACGGTACACAAAACAAACAATCGTTTTTTTCCGGCTATAAACTTAACAAATGGTCTAAACTCTACCGGCTTATTAACCGACCAATCGTATTCTTTACGCGATTCCATTACCTTTAAAGGCATTGCCGAAACGCCTGCCAGTCCTTCCTTTTTTGCTGCATGATTGTAATAGTATAATTTCTGTGTCCCGTCTGCCGGAATCATCACGCTAAACGATAAGCTGGTACGTTCTTTGCCAATGGGTTCTAAACCAAACCAATGATACAATCCGCTATAGGTTTGTGTTTGCATATTACTAAAATCAAAATCGGTTACAAAAGGTTGTTGATTTTGATCGTCGGATAAATCGGGGATTTTCACCGCTGTTTTTTTATTCCAAGGTAAAGGATCTGTAAATCCAGCTAAAAACTGAAGCGATTGCGCTTGCAGTCGGGATATTTTTTCGGGAAGGGTGTTTTGTCTGGTCAAAAAAGGATATTCGTTAATTTTCTTTTGAGGCACGTACGTTCCTTTTCCTATTAAAACACGCTCTATATAATCGTTTACATCGTGTTTCCCTGAATCGATTATCATCACGCCTCCATAAGTAGGATATGGGAAAAAGAAACCTTTCCATCTAATTAAACTCACCACTTCTACCCATTTTCCTTCGTCGTTTTTCATATAAAAAACTTCATTGGGTTGTAGAGTAAATAACTGAAAGATATTAAATCGTTGTACAACGGCATTGTAAGTATTTCGGCTAAAGGCAAGAGACTCTCCAATAGAAAAAACTGCGGGTATTCGGTTTTCACCCGAAAATCTAGGAAAGGGTGAGGTGCTATTTACAGCAAATATTTCTTCGATATCCTCGTTCATACGTTGGTAAAAATATTCCTTTGCAGGTTGTACCGCCATCGTCCATTTGTTTAACGAGTCTAATCGTACCAATTGCGGTGGCGAAACTTCTTGTGTTTCACCAATAGACTCGTATGCCATTGTTACAATGTTATTGTAAGGTTGGATGCGTTCGTTTTGAGTAAGCGGAAGTTCGTTTAATTCGACTAAATCCAGATTTCGATATACATTATACAATTGCATATAATTGTACAGCTCCAGCTTCCAACCTATAAACCAAAAGATGCCAAAAAATGCGACCATCCCAATTAAATACAAAACTCTTTTTCCGGCACTTGCAGCATTTCTGAAGCGGTAAATCATAAAACTTAAAAAGAGAATACCAAGTAAAATTACAAATATGTATCTACGTACAAATAATAATGCCGGTTGGTAATCATCTCGCAAAAAAAACAGCATTAAGAAAAGAATAATACCGCTAATAATGACAATTCTTTTTTGTTTTTTACCTTTTTTCCAATAGTTATTAATCATAATAATGTTGTTGTTTAGACCAACTAGTTTTTAAAAAATCTACTTCAACTTTTAATCTATTTATTTAATCATTCCTTTATCCTTAAAACGCTCTCGTGCACTTTTTTTAACAGGTTTTTCTTTTGGTTCGGGTTCGTTGGGTATTTCTTCTTTTTCGGGTATTATTTCTTCGGTGAAATCTTCGATATAGTCTTTCCCTTTTTCAAAGACTTCTTTAATATTTTCTTTTTTAAAAGTATTTCCGGTTTTTACAATAAGTGTTGCTAAGTAACTTCCTATTAAAACGCCTACAATTGCCGAAACGAAATATTGTACAAAAAACACATTAATAGGTGTTACGGCAGTTACAATTGCAGCTCCTAAAACAAACAATAAGGTTATCCAAACCAAACGCATTAAAAAAGGTTGGTCATAAATAAAGCCTTTTTTTGATTCGGGTTTCAGTTGTAGTTTTTTAGCGTGGGTTAGCTTGTTAAAAAACCGATATAAGCTGTTGCTTTTTGATTCGCGCCAATACAATACAATACCAAATACGATGGCGAGTGTAAAAACTATTATT